>JALRCP010000174.1 GCA_023257325.1 Polynucleobacter sp.
ATCATCCCCTTTGCGATCATCCAACCACATCAGACCCGCAATTGAATCAACTGCATTGTGACGACCCACATCTTCGACAAAATGCATGAGCTCTGCGGTTTCACCAGAGTTTTTAAACACCGCACAAGCGTGAACAGAACCTGCTTGTTTATAGATTGAAGAACGCGTCCGTATGTGGTCAACAATTTGGTAAACAGCCGATTGCGTGATTGAAGCAGTTTCAGAGAGATGTATTTGATCAATATCATCCATGATTCCACCAAAGATAGTTCCTTGACCGCAACCCGTAGTGACTACTCGACGACTGGTCTTTTCTTCTATATCCACTGTGTTGCCATGGGTTGTGACCGCCACCGATTCAGTTTCCCAATCCACCTGAATACTTTTAATGGTCTCAATAGAAGGCACTAGCCGTTGGTTTCTTAGATACCCCAGCACCAAGGCTTCAGGAGCACCCCCAAGCGTCATCAAGGTGACCAACTCCCTCTTATCCAAATAAATCGTTAAGGGACGTTCACCAGGAATATGAATTAATTTTTTACGACCCTGCTCATCCACAATCTCAACTTCATGGATTAGAGGGGCGGTTGCTTGACTAAGTTGAACCAATTAGGTCTGCCGAAAATAAAAAATCAGTAACTAAGCATAACTTAGTTACTGATTCAATTGAAAAGAAGTTACTTAGCGGCCGGTGCTGGTGGCACAAATGGGCCAGGATTAACGCAAGCCGCAGGCGCTGGAGCACCAGCCTTTTTATACTTACTGGCCACATCATTTTGTGACAAACAGAGTTTGTATGCGCCCACTTTGTCACCATGTGCAGTTCTGGCTTTAGCTAAATCTGCAGCAGCTGCAGCCTCTGGCGTTGGAGCTGGCAACTTAGCCAAGACCAATCCAGATGTCATCAATGTTGCAAGTAGCAGTGATAATTTTTTCATAAGAGTCTCTTTCTTGATTTTTTAGTTTAGGCTTTTATTTTTCCAGACTTTACGTCGTCATACCAAAGCTCATGGTGCTCTTTACCCCACGCTTCATCAACGTAGCCAGTCTTCATACCTTGCAATGCGCCTTCCATACCGATTGAGCCAACATAGATGTGACCCATGGCCATGACAGTCATCAAGATAGCAGCCACACCGTGAATGATGTTCGCTAACTGCATCGTACCTCGCCAGTACTCCATGCCAGGAATTGGAACGATCATGTCCAATACCCAACCTGAGCCTGAGACCACAAGACCTAGAATTGTGACACCACCCCAGAACCAGATCTTCTCACCTGCATTGAAACGATGGGAAGGAATATGTTTACCTGACAGCAATCCACCAAAGGAAGCCAACCATGTGAGGTCGCTCTTGTTTGGAATGTTGTCCTTCACGTAAAGAACAAAGAACAATAAAATGCTGGCTGTGAACAGTGGGCCGGTGAAGTTATGAATATTCTTCATAACCAGTAAGAAGGTGCCATAAGCAGCACCACCCATGATTGGTAACAAGAAGAACTTACCCCACAAAATAAAGATACCAGTGATAGCAAGCGCCAAGAAGCTAAAGGCCATCAACCAGTGTGAGAATCGCTCAAGACCGCTGAAGCGCTTCATTAAACGACCCGTTTTGGGCTCATGTAACTTGATTTGACCTTTGATCACAAACACAGTCGTAATCAAACCAGCCATGATGACCAATAACCAACCACCCCAAACAGTGATGACACCATTTCTAATCAAACGCCATTGTTGTCCAGATTTCTGAATCAACACGCCCATCTCTTTGTTTGGGAAATTGACTGTATGAACCTGGTCAGAGTTTGCACTTTTCCAAATAGGTTGGTTGTTAGCTGGTTGATTCTGCTCTTTTTCACGCTGAGCTTGAACATCTTTACTAACTTCTAAAATATTCACAGACTCAACTGGTGGTTTAGCTGCAGGTGCTGCGCCCTGAGCCATCACCACTGAAGCAGTGACAGAAAGAACCACGCTGGCGAGTAAGTTTTTTATTGTAATTCTCATACCGTCTCCTAAATTACTCTAAATACTTACTTAGATTTGACGTAGTCGTCTTGCCCTAGACTGCGAGTTTTAAGCTGCTTTTCCCAGCTAGCTTGATCACCCGAAGTCCAACCTTTTTCAACATATTTGTTGTCTGCAGCAACATAAGCTTTTTCATCGCCTTTTTTTGCTGCAACCACACCCTGTGGCACCTCAGAGCAGGCGCCAAGAGTGAATGTTGTTGCGATCAATGCTGTTGTTAGTGAAATTCTTTTGATCATGATTTTTTTCCTGATGCTTGTTGTGGTTTACCGTAGGCTGTACCCCAACCAAATACGTTGGCACCAGCTGCTTTGCCATTTGATTGGCGTTTAACCACACGATTACGGAAAATATCAGCGACCACATCACCGTCACCACCGATCAATGCCTTTGTAGAGCACATCTCAGCACAGGCTGGTAGCTTGCCTTCTGACAAACGGTTGCGACCATATTTTTCAAATTCTGCTTGAGTACCATTCTTTTCTGGGCCACCTGCACAGAATGTGCACTTGTCCATCTTGCCACGCAAGCCGAATGTTCCAGAACTTGGGAATTGTGGCGCACCGAATGGGCAAGCATAAGAGCAGTAACCGCATCCAATACAAATATCTTTGTCATGAAGGACAACGCCTTCATCTGTTCTGTAGAAGCAATCTACAGGACAAACTGCCATACAAGGCGCGTCTGAACAGTGCATACATGCTACAGAGATAGATTTTTCAGCACCAATCTGACCGTCATTGATAGTTACAACACGACGGCGATTAACGCCCCAAGGTACTTCATGCTCATTCTTACACGCTGTGACGCAACCGTTACACTCAATGCAGCGCTCTGAATCGCAGATAAATTTCATTCTTGCCATTATCGTCTCCTAAATTCCGCCGCTATTAAGCGAACTTCTCAATCTGACAAATAGTTGTCTTGGTTTCTTGCATCATGGTCACGCTGTCATAACCGTAGGTTGTTGCCGTATTGACAGCTTCACCACGAACGATTGGAGCAGCACCCTTTGGATAAGAATCCAACATGTCTTTACCTTGCCACCATCCAGAGAAGTGGAACGGAATGAATGCTGTGTCTGGTCCAACACGCTCTGTCACCAAAGCTTTCACCTTGATCTTTGCGCCAGTTGGAGATTTAACCCAAACATACTCACCATTGCGAATACCACGCTTGTTAGCAGCTGCTGGGTTGATCTCAACAAAGTTATCTTGTTGCAACTCAGCCAACCATGGATTTGAACGAGTCTCTTCACCACCACCCTCGTACTCCACCAAACGGCCTGAAGTGAGGATGATTGGGAACTTCTCGTGCAACTTGTCTTCAACGTTCTTCTGTTGAATTGATTTGTAAAGCGTTGGCAAGCGCCAGAAAGCTTTCTTGTCATCATGAGTTGGGTACTTAGCAACCAAGTCAGGACGAGTGCCGTATAAAGGTTCACGATGTTGAGGTACTGGATCAGGGAAGTTCCATACCACTGCACGAGCTTTTGCATTACCGAATGGATGGCAACCGTGGTTTTTCATAATCACACGGATCAAACCGCCTGACACGTCAGTCTTCCAGTTCTTGCCTTCAGCAGCTTTCTTCTCTGCATCAGTCAACTCATCCCACCAACCAAGCTTCTTGACCAACACATGATCAAACTCTGGATAGCCAGTCTTGATGTCGGCACCCTTTGAATATGATCCATTTTCGGCCAATAAAGTTTTTCCATCTCTTTCTACACCGAAGTTGGCACGGAAGTTACCACCTCCATCCATCACGTGCTTGCTGGTGTCATAGAGGTTGGGTGAACCAGGGTGCTTAAGGGCAGCGTTACCAAAGCAAGGCCATGGCAGTCCAAAATAATCCCCTGCTGTATCGTAGCCACTCACAGGATCTTTACCGCCACGTGAACGCAAGGTCTTTGGATCAAAGACGCTCATCATTCGCATATGCGCCTTTAAGCGCTCTGGGGTATGACCGGTGTAACCAATGGTCCAAACCGCTTTATTAATTTCACGCAGAATCGATTCGACCTCAGGCTCTTTCCAGTTCTTACCTGCAAACTTGGAATCGAGCATCTTGTAGTTTTTCGAGAGCTCTTTTCCAAAGCCCAAACGGTCAGCAAAAGCTTGCATGAGGACATGATCAGGAACAGACTCGAAGAGCGGATCAAT
>JALRCP010000181.1 GCA_023257325.1 Polynucleobacter sp.
ATTGAATAAACCATCACGCAAACCGCTTTCGTGAGTTCCACCGGCTGGCGTTGGAATCAAGTTCACATAACTTTCACGCACGGGTGTACCCTCTTCCGTCCAGGCCACGACCCAACTGGCACCCTCACCTTCGGCAAAAGAATCTTCACCAGGACGATTAGGGTCGGCAAAATGTTCGCCATCAAAAGCAGGAATCACGACGGGACTGTGTCCCGTCTGAGCCATGGCTTCGTCTAAATAGCCTCTTAAGCCTTGGGTATACAACCAAGATTGAGGCTCACCGCCCTTTTCTTGGATGAGTGTGACTTTGACACCCGGCAAGAGTACGGCTTTAGACCGCAATAAGCGCTGTAATTCCGCCAAAGGAATTTGGGCACTGTCAAAATATTTGGCATCTGGCCAGGCGCGCACGCGGGTTCCATGGGGACGATCACCCATCGGAGCAATCTTGGTCTTGAGAGGTTCCACCACAAAGCCGGCCTCAAAAGCCAAGGTAGAAATTTGTTTGTCACGCCAGACAGTCACTTCCATGCGTTTTGAGAGTGCGTTGGTCACCGACACACCCACACCATGCAAACCACCAGAGAATGCATAGGCGCCACCAGAGCCTTTTTCAAATTTGCCACCCGCATGCAGTTGAGTGAATACCAATTCCACCACAGGACGCTTTTCTTCAGGGTGCATTCCGACCGGAATACCACGGCCATCATCTTCAACGCTGACACTGCCATCGGTGTGCAGGGTCACCACAATGTGCTGGCCATATCCACCCAAGGCTTCGTCTGAGGCGTTGTCAATGACCTCTTGGATCATGTGCAATGGATTGTCGGTGCGGGTATACATACCCGGACGCTGTTTAACCGGTTCAAGTCCCTTAAGGACTTTGATCGATGATTCGCTGTATTGATCTGTTTTTTTAGTTGCCATGGCGAAGAATTGTATCCACATGCGAAAATGACTTCCATGGGAGCACTTAATCATCTTCGCGTTTTAGACCTCAGTAGAGTCCTGGCAGGCCCATGGTGTGGGCAAAACCTAGCCGACCTTGGAGCCGATGTTATCAAGGTCGAGAGACCTAAAACGGGGGATGACACCCGTCAATGGGGTCCTCCTTTTTTGAAAGATTCCGCCGGAAAAGACACCACTGAAGCGGCCTATTATTTGGCCATTAATCGCAATAAACGGTCCATGACCTTGGATATTTCGACCCCAGAAGGTCAAGAAATCATCAAAAAGATGGTTTTAGAGACCGATGTGGTGATTGAGAACTACAAAGTCGGCCAATTGAAGAAATATGGTCTGGATTATGAGAGTCTCAAAAGCCTCAAAAAAGATCTAATTTATTGTTCTATCACGGGTTTTGGCCAAACTGGACCCTATGCTCATCGCGCAGGCTATGACTTTATTGTTCAAGGCATGGGTGGCTTTATGAGCGTGACCGGAGAAAAAGAGGA
This sequence comes from Polynucleobacter sp., assembly GCA_023257325.1. GTDB lineage: Bacteria > Pseudomonadota > Gammaproteobacteria > Burkholderiales > Burkholderiaceae > Polynucleobacter. The sequence goes on from JALRCP010000181.1 coordinate 1,455, forward strand.
TTTACCCGGTGGTGGGCCTCAAAAAGCTGGCGTGGCAATTGCTGACATCTTCACCGGCATGTATGCCACATCTGCGATTTTGGCTGCGGTGGTGCATCGCGACCGAACCGGTGTTGGGCAATACATTGATTTGGCGCTTTTAGATGTTCAAATTGCGACCATGGCCAATGTGGCCAGTAATTATTTAGCGAGTGGCGTAGCACCTAAAAGTTGGGGCAACGCCAGCCCAAACATCGTTCCCTATCAAACTTTCAAAGCGTCGGATGGCTGGATTATTGTGGCTTGTGGCAATGATGGCCAGTACCGCCATTTTGTAGAAGCGGGTCACGAAGGAAACTTGGCTGATGATGTTCGCTTTGCCACCAACCCTGAACGAGTCCGTCATCGTGAGGTCTTGGTTCCTTTGCTTCAAACCATGGTGGCTAAGAAAACCAAAAAGGAATGGATTGATGCTTTAGAACAAGCCGGTGTTCCATGCGGTCCGATCAATAACTTTCAAGAAGTCTTTGAGAACGAACAAGTGGTCGCCCGAGGTATTCAGATGGAAATGCCCCACCCTAGCGCTGGGAAAGTCAATTTGGTCCGCAGCCCCATGAATCTAAGTGAAACTCCTGTGGTGGAAAAACGCCCGCCACCCCTGTTAGGCGAGCATACTGAAGAAATCTTGCAGGAAAAGTTAAACCTGTCAGATTCAGCAATCAAAACTCTTAGAGACAAAGGCATCATTTGAATCCCTTAAAGCAACCCCTAGGACTGACTCGTATCTTAATGGCTGGAGGCGTGGTGCTCACGATTGCCTTGGGGATTCGGCATGGGTTTGGCTTATTTAATTTACCCGTCACCCAAGCCAACGGTTGGGGCCGTGAGATCTTTGCCCTAGCAATTGCCATACAAAATTTAGTTTGGGGCATCTCTCAACCTCTCGTGGGTGGACTGGCGGATCGCTGGGGTGGTTACAAAATTATTTTTCTGGGGGGCATCCTCTATACCTTGGGCTTGATTGGTTCAGCCTTATCAAGCTCAAGCCTTGCTTTTATTTTGACCACTGGAGTTGTTTTGGGTCTTGCTCTAGCATGCACCACCTACAGCGTGGTCTATGGTGTGATTGGTCGCAACTGCCCTCCTGAAAAACGAGTTTGGGCCATGGGCATTGCAGCTGCGATGGGATCATTTGGACAGTTTTTAATGATTCCGGTGGAACAAGAATTATTGACCCAATTTGGTATTCAGAATGCCTTACTCATTTTGGCGATCCTGACAAGTTTCATGATTCCATTGAGCCTGATACTGCGTGAAAAAAATTACACGCCCAGTCAAACAAGTCATGATCAAACCATTGTTCAAGCTATTCAAGAGGCCTTTAAGCAACGAAGTTTTCAACTGTTGATTGGCGGCTATTTTGTGTGTGGCTTCCAAGTGGTATTCATTGGCGCTCACCTGGCTCCCTATCTCAAAGATATGTCAGCCATTTATCCAGCGGTTGGGGGTGCTGAGGTCGCCACGATTTCATTGGCCTTGGTGGGCTTATTCAATATATTTGGAACTTACTATGCAGGTAAATTGGGGCAAAAATATCCCAAGCATTTAATTTTGACAGGCATTTATGGTTCACGGGCACTGGTCATTGCAGCTTTCATCACGTTGCCTTTGAGTCCAATGACCGCTTACTTATTTGCGGCATTCATGGGGTTTTTATGGCTTTCTACTGTGCCACTCACCAATGGCATTGTGGCCCACATCTTTGGCGTCAAATACCTCTCTATGCTCTCCGGCTTTGCATTCTTTTCTCATCAAATTGGCGGTTTCTTAGGTGCCTATCTTGGCGGTTACCTATTCGATGTCACGGGCTCTTATCAATTGGTATGGATGATTGCCATTGGTCTTAGTCTGATTGCTGCATGGGCGAACTGGCCCATCCAAGAAAAAGAACTGGCCCGAAGCCCACAAACGGCATGATGTCACTGATGCTTAAGTTTTTAAAACATCCACGCCTCTTAAAAATAGTCCTGCTGCTTTTACTGGGTCTTATTTTTTTAACTTATCTAAGGCCAGAGATGATGGTGGACATGGCCAATACTTTATTGGTTCTCTGCGGATGGTAAGCTAAACTTTTTCAGGGCTCGCCATAGTACAGTGGATAGTACAACTGCCTCCTAAGCGGTAGACACAGGTTCGATTCCTGTTGGCGGGACCAATTTATTGAAATTAATTCAATAAAATCAATTACTTAAATAACAGTTACCCACCCCTGTGTGATACAAATTGTGATACAAGCATATTCACTGAGGTAGACTCATGCTTTTCACAGTTGGCTCGGCTATTCAAATGAAAGTTAAGCACCTGATATTACGAAATGGAATTTATCAATTCTATTTGAGAGTTCCTGAGGATCTCATTGGCGAATACGGCAAAAAGTTGATTCGCTTTAGCCTGAAAACATCTGACTCCATCAGAGCCGCAAAATTAGCAGAAGCAAATGCACGAAGGTATAAAT
>JALRCP010000187.1 GCA_023257325.1 Polynucleobacter sp.
CAGCGGTCGGCCGCGGCCGACAAGGCCTCGTCGGCGGCGGAGGAGGCCCTGCAGGCGGCGCAGGACAAGGCCGATGCGGAGCAAGGCTCAAGCAAGGAGGCGTCGGCGCTTCCGCGCACGTGCCGTTCGCTTGGCGCTTGCATGCCAAGGATTTCTTCTTGGTTAAAGATGCTGCTAAAGCAGCCAATTTGGACATGCCAGCCTTACAAACAGTGGCTTGCCAGTTAGAAAAGCTCATGGATGCAGGGTGGGGGTATGACGATACATCTTCACTTCTTAAGGTACTTGAGGCATAATAGCGGTCTTGCCTGCAGTTGGTGCTTTAAAAGTACTTAAAAACATGCATGCCGCGGTGGTGAAATTGGTAGACACAGGAGACTCAAAATCTCCCGCCCAAAAGGTGTGACGGTTCGAGTCCGTCCCGCGGCACCAAAGATTTCATCTCCGTCATTCTGACTAAAAACAAATTCCAGCGGATCTTATAGACAATGCTTGCATACCGTCACGCCTTTCATGCAGGCAATCATGCTGATGTCTTAAAGCATTGTGTGCTTCAGCAAATTTTGATGTACATGAACCAAAAAGATAAGCCGTATTGGGTGATTGATACTCATGCAGGTGCTGGGATGTATTCCTTGTCTTCAGAATATGCCAATACCAAATCAGAATACTTAAACGGCGTTGCTCGCCTTTGGGATCAAGATGATTTGCCTCCAGTTTTGGCTGATTACATTCAGTTGGTTCAACAGTGCAACAGTCGCGGCGATTGGAGTTTGTATCCTGGTTCTCCAGAGGTTATTCGTCGTTCTATTCGAGCAGATGATCGCCTGCGTTTATTTGAATTACATCCCACTGATTATGAAATCTTGGAGCAGCATTTTGATCGCGATCGTCAGGTCAAAGTTTTTAAAGGCGATGGTTTTGCATCCTTAAAAGCTTTGTTGCCGCCACCTACACGTCGAGCGGTGGTGTTCATGGATCCTCCTTATGAGATCAAATCAGATTATCAAAAGGTCATTCAGTCACTTGAAGAAGGTTTCAGTCGATTTGCTGAGGGCGTGTACGTGATTTGGTATCCGATACTCAGTCGCGGTGATCATCTCAAAATGATTGAGTCGATGCGTGCTTTGTCTGAAAAGACCTTGAATATCTCAATCACTGTTCAAGAACCTGATGAAAAAGGCTTTGGCATGCTAGGCAGTGGCTTATTCATCATCAATCCACCATGGGTCCTCAAAGAAACCATGCAAAGTGTGATGCCTTATTTGGTCAATCAATTGGCTCAGTACCCCCAAGCCCACTATCAGATCACTGATTAAATTTGGTAGTCGACTGTTTCACCGAGCATGGCCTGATCCACCAGTTTGCGTGTCAAGGTGGGTGAGAATAATTCAATGAAGGTGTAAACAAACGAACGCAAATAAGCATTTTGTTTAACAGCAATTTTGGTGACATTGTTGCCAAACAAGTGGCCTGCTGGGATGACGCGCAAATTGCGATCCCGCTCAGCATCATAAGCAACACCTGCCACGATGCCCACACCCATACCGGTTTCCACATAAGTTTTGATGACGTCCGCGTCAATGGCTTCTAGAACCACATCGGGCTTTAGATTTTTACTAGCAAATGCTTTATCAATCTTGCTGCGTCCTGCAAATGCTTCGTCATAAGTGATGATGGGGTATTCAATTAAATCTTCTAGAGAAATATTCTTCTTGGAAAGCAATGGATGTTCGGGTTGAACTGCAATCACATGCTGCCATTGATAGCCAGGCAATGCCAATAAACCTTCAATACCAGCAATGCCTTCAGTGGCAATCGCGATATCGGCCTGGTCATTGAGGAGCATATCGGCAATTTGCAAGGGGCTGCCTTGTTGAATACTCACCCGTACTTTAGGGAAACGTTTGGTGAATTCAGTCAAAACTTTGGGAAGGGCGTATCTTGCCTGCGTGTGGGTGGTTGCAATCACAAAGTTACCTTGGTCTTGGGCTGCAAAATCTTTGCTGACCCGTTTCAAAGTTTCTACTTCCATCAAAATTCTTTCGATTGACGTAAGTATTCGCTTACCTGGCTCTGTCAAGCTGCGTATGCGTTTGCCGTGACGACGAAAAATATCGACCCCCAATTCATCTTCAAGCTCCAGAATCGCCTTGGAAACCCCTGGTTGAGATGTGAATAGAGTTTTGGCCGCTTCGGTTAGATTGAAGTTCTGGCGAACGGCTTCACGAACGAACTTAAATTGATGAAGATTCATGGCCCTAGATTCCTATATGTAATAAATCGTATATTGAAACGATTCTATATTATTTATAGAAATTTAGGTTTTGGCCACCCAACGAATACCACCAATGGCAAGTAAGAAGTAGATCAATGCGGGTGTGATGGCGCTGATAAAGGCTGGCCATTCTCCCAGGAGACCCAAGTGTGAGAATAGGCTATTAAATAATTGGAAACTGATGCCCAACATGATGCCTCCGAACACCTTATATCCAATCCCGCCTGAACGGGTTTGTAAATAGGCAAACGGTAAAGCAAGAGCCAACATCACCAAAATCGTGAAGGGGTAGATCACCTTTTTCCAGAAAGAGATGGCGTAGCGTTGGTAGTCTTGCTTATTGTCTTGTAAGTGATTGATGTAGCCAAACAAATTAATGATGGATAGGCGATCAGGCTTAATTAATAAAGCGCTTAATAATTCAGGACTGACTTCTGTTTCAATGTCTAAGGTGTCGGTTTTCTTGATTTGAGTGGAAAAGCTTGGATCAAGACGATTGCCACCTGATATTTCCGTGAAGCGTGTTTCAGTCACTTTATTTAAGCGCCAAACGCCATTGCCTACAAATCGAACCGTTTCAGCTGTGCGACTGAGCAGTAAACGATATTGGTCGTCAAATTCGTACATCCTAAAACCACGAAT
>JALRCP010000088.1 GCA_023257325.1 Polynucleobacter sp.
GCATGGCCCAAGTGATGAGGAGTTGCAAGCCGCTAAAAATAATCTCATCAACGGATTTCCGCTGCGGATTGATAGTAATCGAAAAATCCTCGATAACGTTGCCAGCATTGCATGGAATGATCTGCCATTAGATACCTTAGATCAGTGGACGACTCAATTAAAGGCGGTGACAAAAGAGCAAGTGATCACAGCTTTTAAAAAGAATTTAGATGTCAATCAAATTATGACGGTTGTAGTTGGGGCACCATGACACCTGGTAAGGTTAGGATCATTGGTGGCGCATGGCGAGGTAAATCAATCAAGGTGATTGATTCATCTGGATTAAGGCCTACGGCAGATCGCACTCGCGAAACATTATTTAATTGCTTGGGTCAGCGCGTTGACGATTTGGTTTGTTTGGATATGTTTGCAGGTACAGGGGCTCTTGGTTTTGAAGCCTTATCAAGAGGTGCTGCAAAGGTCTTCATGATCGAATCGGCCCTAGCCGTCTTTAATGCCTTGAAAGAAAATTACACTCATTTAAGTAAGGACGGCGCTTTAGGTCATCTTGACTTGATGAAAGGCAATGCCTTCAATCTTGCGAAAGGCATGGTCGATGATTCAGTGGATATTTGTTTCATTGATCCACCCTTTGAAGAAAAATCCTTCTTTTTAGAGGGTCTTCAGTTGGCTGTCAGAATTACAAAGAAGAATAGCGATTCAGCCATTTATCTAGAACACCCTAAAGAGATTGTTCCAGAGGAATTATTGAAGCAAATTCCAAAATATGGGGACTTTTGGGAAATTCGTCGTACCATACGGTCAGGCATGGCGATTGGGACCTTGTTGGCGCCAAAGAGCAGATAAACTGCCTTAAAGTTGGGAGAGATTGCATGACAGTAGCGGTATATCCAGGAACATTTGACCCTTTTACGAGAGGTCATGAAGATTTGGTTAGAAGAGCCTCATCTATTTTTGATGAGCTGGTGGTGGGGGTTGCCGACAGTAAAAATAAAAAACCTATTTTTACTCTTGAAGAACGCATTGAAATCTCTCGCGAAGTCCTGGGTCACTACAGCAATGTAAGAGTGGAAGGTTTCAGTGGTTTATTAAAAGATTTTGTTCGCAAGAACAATGCACGAGTCATTGTGCGGGGATTAAGGGCTGTCTCAGACTTTGAATATGAGTTTCAAATGGCTGGTATGAATCGCTATTTATTGCCTGATGTAGAAACACTGTTTTTGACACCGTCTGATCAATACCAATTTATCTCTGGAACCTTTGTTCGTGAGATTGCATTATTGGGTGGTGATGTGAGTAAGTTTGTTTTCCCATCCGTAGAAAAATGGTTGGCAAAGAAACTGTAATTTAATTTTGGGTATTTAGGGTAAACAGATGGCGCTGATGATTACGGATGAATGCATCAATTGTGATGTGTGCGAGCCTGAGTGTCCAAATGACGCCATCACGATGGGCTTAGAAATTTACGAAATTGATCCCAATAAATGCACTGAGTGTGTGGGGCATTACGATGTTCCTCAGTGTCGTCAAGTGTGCCCAGTAGACTGCATTCCTCTTCATCCTGAGCATGTAGAGACAAAAGAGCAGTTGATGGATAAATACAAAGCCCTGACTGGAAAATCCAGTTAATCATCACTTTTTAAATCCCGAATTGGAATGCCTGTCTGTAGCAATTTAGGTATTGCTATGAAGTTCCATGGTGGCTGAATTTATATCACCCATACTGATTTTGGGCATCACTTTTAGAAAGCAAGATATGGCTCGATCAATATCAATGTTTTCCTCAAGTTTGGGTTTTTTTAAAACATAATCAGCCACATCAAGATTGCGCTTGCCTTCTTCGCTATCTCTGGGGTGTCCAATACCGATTCTGAGACGCCAGTAATCATTGGTATTTAAATGGGCGCTGATATCTTTTAAACCATTGTGACCACCTAAACCTCCAGCCCATTTCAAGCGTGCCACCCCTGGCTTTAAATCAAGCTCGTCGTGGATTGCCAAAATGGCCTTGGCATCAATTTTATGAAAGCGACAAATTGCAGCAACTGATTGACCGCTTCGGTTCATAAAAGTATTGGGTTTGAGTAAATATACATCGTTAGATCCCAATTTAATTTTTGCAAGCTGACCCAAAAACCTGGTTTCTTCTTGCCATTGGCCACCATAAAGACGAGCCAGTTCATCCACTACCCAGAAGCCGGCGTTGTGTCGATCTTTTTCATGCTTTGTGCCAGGGTTGCCCAGGCCAACAATTAATTTGAACATAGCGATACTTTAGTCTATTTTTAGGGCGAAAAAAAACCCGCGCAGGCGCGGGTTTTGACAAGCTTAAAAAAGATTATTTCTTTTCTTCTTTTGGAGCTTCAGCAGCAGGCGCTGCAGCTGCTGGCGCATCAACTGGATCAGCTTTCACAGTTGGAACGCGTGCGTTTACAACCACTGGGTTTTCATGTTCAAGGTGAGGAACTAGTGCAAGACCTTTCGGTAATACAACATCCTTCACGTGAATTGAATGACCCACTTCAATGTTGCTCAAATCAACCTGAATGAACTCAGGCAAGTCTGCTGGTAAGCAGCTGACTTCGATTTCAGTAGCAATATGACTGATTAATGCGCCACCCAATTTAACGGCCGGGGCAATTTCAGCATTAACAAAGTGCAAAGGCACTTTAACGTGAATCTTTTGGTTAGCATCAACACGTTGAAAATCGATGTGCAAAACCAAAGGCTTGAATGGATGCATTTGGTAATCACGCAAAAGAGCTTTTTGAGTTTTACCAGCTACTTCGATTTCCAAAATAGATGAGTGGAATGCTT
>JALRCP010000002.1 GCA_023257325.1 Polynucleobacter sp.
TGCTCAAGGATTGATGCAAGTGATGACTAGAGTGCACGTTGAGAAATACGAGCCATTTGGAGGTCATGAAGCAGCTTTGGATCCTGATGCCAATATGCGTGTTGGTTCCTTGATTTTGCGTGAGTACATCGCCAAAGGTGGTTCATTACACGCTGGTTTACGCCTCTACGTTGGCGCATCATCTATTTTCATCAATGATGGTGGCTATGGTGAGAAAGTCTTGGCTGAACGTGAGCGTTTAAGGCAGGCAGCCGCTCTGAAAGTCGCTAGCTTAGCTAGCCGACTTTAATCTGGCTGGATTTCAGCCAATTCATGACTCACATTTCGTGAGGTCTAAGTTCCTGAGCTAATTTATCCAATACGCCGTTGACGTATTTGTGGCCGTCTGTGCCACCAAAGACCTTCGCCAATTCAACTGCTTCATTGATGGCCACTTTGAATGGCACGCTAATGTCTTCTACCAATTCAAATGCTGCAATTAACAAAGCCCCATACTCAACAGGTGATAACTCTTCCATGGGGCGATCAATGTGTTTTTTGATTTGATTCTCTAAAGTGTCGTAGTGATTCACAACACCCGCAAACAAATGATTGAATAAATCTTGTTGAGCTTTTTTAAAGCCTGGATCTTCACCCAATTGCTTCGCAATCGTCGCATAGTCAGCAAAGCCGCCCGCAGCCTTGATGACTAACCATTGATAAACCCCTTGCAAGGCGTATTCACGGGCACGACGGCGGGGCGTCAAGGAACGCTTCACCGTAGTAGAAGAGATGGGTTTACTCAATTGTTGTGGGTCAAAGTTCATAAGTTACTCAAAAACAATGGGTCAGTAGTTGTTCTACACAGTTGCAAGAATCTGGCTCATCCAAAGATTCAATTAATCGTCTTCCACTTCATCATCTGGCGTTAAGCCAATGGAAAGGTTGGCCATTTCAACTGCAGTGCGAGCACAGTCAGTGCCCTTTTCAATCACGCGAGCCAAAGCCTGTTCATCCGTGTCACACGTCAACACGCCATTGGCAATCGGAATGCCGTAATCTAGACCAACACGGGTGATGCCCGCACCTGATTCATTGGACACCAATTCAAAATGATAGGTCTCGCCTCGAATCACAGCACCCAAAGCAATCAAGGCATCAAATTCACCGCTTTCGGTGAGTTTTTGTAATGCCAAAGGAATCTCGAGTGCGCCAGGGACTGTGGTGATCACAATATCGGGTTCTGCCACACCGAGTGCCAGTAATTCTTTGACGCAAGCTTGGGTCAAGGCCTCGCAAATGGGGGCATTAAAACGTGCTTGAACAATCCCAATACACAGGTCTTGGCCATTCAAGTCAGCTTCGATTCGATCAATATTAGACAGTGGCATAAAAACCTTTTTTAAAAAACTGCGGGTGAAATAAAAACGACTAAAAAATTGAATGAAACAAAATTAATTAAAGTAATGACTCAAGTAAAAAACTACATTCACTGACTTATTTTGACTGATACGGTAAATGCCCAGTCACTTCAAGGTCGTAACCAGCCATGGTGGGTAATTTGCCAGGCTTGGCCAGTAGCTTCATCTTACGAATACCTAAATCTTTCAAAATTTGTGCGCCAATACCGTATGTTCTGAAATCAGTTTTTCTTTGAGGGTTCACCGGTGCAATTCCATCGAGCTTACCCAATTGGTTGAACCAAGCATCGGTATTCACGGCGGCAGAGCCCGCACAATTGAGCAACACAATCGCACCCGCTGAACTTTGTGCAATCGTTTTGATGGCTTCGGTCACAGGCCAAGAGTGGCTGGCAGATTCAGTTTCTAATAAATCCAAAATGGTCGCTGGTTCGTGCACGCGCACCAAGGTTTCTTGATGAGGGCTGGGTTCCCCTTTGACTAAAGCCAAATGCGCACAGCCCGTGGGACTGTCTTTGTAGGCAATGCCTTGAAGAGGTCCCCAAGGGGTATTGAAAGTCCTTACACCTTGGCGACTGATGATGCTTTCATTGCGACTGCGGTAATGAATCAAATCTACGATCGTGCCAATTTTTAAATCATGCTCTTTGGCAAATTCAATCAAATCTGGAAGGCGAGCCAGCTCGCCATCGTCTTTCATGATTTCACAAATCACGGAAGTCGGACTGCATCCGGCCAATTCAGCCAAATCACATCCAGCTTCGGTGTGTCCTGAGCGAACCAACACGCCACCGGCTTGAGCCATCAAAGGAAAGATGTGGCCGGGCATCACAATGTCGCGTGGCTTGGCATTGGGGGATACAGCCACTTTAACTGTATGAGATCGATCTGCCGCTGAAATGCCTGTGGTGACCCCTTCGGCGGCCTCAATAGACACTGTGAAGTTGGTTCCCAGTGCCGCGGTATTGTCACGCACCATCAAGGGTAAGTTGAGTTGTTCACAGCGCTCACGAGTAAGCGTCAAGCAAATTAAGCCACGACCATACTTCGCCATGAAATTAATCGCCTCAGGGGTTACGTGATCGGCCGCTAAAACCAAATCACCCTCGTTTTCGCGATCTTCTTCGTCGACCAAAATCACCATGCGTCCCGCACGCATTTCTGCAATGATTTCTTCGGTGCTGGCAAGAGAATAGGCTGAGTTCAACATAGACCCGTGATTTTAAGGCTTTTTTGCAGAAATGCCCCGTTTTTAGGGGGCTAGACTTAGGATTGACTCAACATGCGCTCTACATAGCGAGCGATTAAATCTACTTCTAAGTTCACCGCATGCCCCTTTTGGAGATATTGAAGGGTGGTGTTTTGAAGGGTGTGCGGGATTAAATTAATATGCATCAGGCAGCCACCAGCCACATCTTCAATTTGATTGACGGTCAGAGATGTGCCATTCACAACAATTGAGCCCTTGTACGCAAGATATTTAGCCAGAGGAGGGGGCGCCTTGATGACCAAATGCCAAGAGCCTTCAGCATCGCCATTGCTTTGAACTTGTTCAAATAGAACTACTTCACCCAAACCATCCACATGACCGCTC
>JALRCP010000060.1 GCA_023257325.1 Polynucleobacter sp.
GTCGTCCTGGTTGGCACATTGAGTGCTCTGCCATGAGTTGTGAACTATTGGGTCAGCATTTTGATATTCATGGAGGTGGTGCTGACTTGCAATTCCCTCACCATGAGAACGAGATTGCTCAAAGTGAGGGTGCTTTCTCAGAAGAGACTGGTAAACCGTTTGTGAACACTTGGATGCACAACGGCTTTGTGCGAGTCAATGAAGAAAAAATGTCTAAATCATTGGGTAACTTCTTCACGATTCGTGAGGTACTCAAAGAATTTGATCCGGAAGTGGTGCGCTTTTTTATCTTAAAAGCACACTACCGTAGCCCACTCAATTACAGCGATGCACATTTAGAGGAAGCCAAACAAGGTTTGACGCGCCTCTACAACGCGCTCTTGGCTGTTGAAAACATTCCAAGCTATGGCAAGCCCAGCCCTTGGAGAACGCGCTTTGCAGAGGTCATGAACGATGACTTCAATACGCCTGAGGCAATTGCAATTTTGTTTGAGTTGGCTGGAGAAATTAACAAAACCAGTGGTGATGAACAAAAAGACTTGGCACGCGAACTCAAACAGTTGGCCAAATTATTGGGTCTACTGGAGCGTGATCCTCAAGACTTCTTGCAATCTGCGGGCGGTAGCGAAAGTGCTGATCTGGATGTACCAGCCATTGAGGCGGCCATTCAGGCCAGAGCCGATGCCAAACAAGCCAAGAACTTTGCTCAGGCAGATCAGATTCGTCAAGACTTATTGGCTAAAGGCATCGTCTTAGAAGACAAGCCAGGTGGCGTGACTCTTTGGAGACGTGCTTAATGGCATTGGCCGAAGTACCCAAAGCAGTCTCTACACAGGCCCCTGATTATTGGGATGCGGCCTGTGCCGAGTTGATGAAGCAAGATCGCATCTTGCGTAAGCTCATTCCCAAATATCCCAAAGCAGAATTCTTGACCACGCGAGGCGATCCATTTCAAACGCTGGCGCGTGCCATCGTGGGTCAACAAATTTCAGTCAAGGCCGCTCAATCCGTCTGGGATCGAACCACGGCGCTGACTAAAAAATTCACGGCCAAGGCAGTTCTGCAATTAAAACCAGACCAACTCAGATCGGCTGGTTTATCGCAAAGAAAAGTTGAATACATGCAAGATCTGGCCAATCATTTTGAAAATGGTGGGTTGGGTAGCGCCAAATGGGATCGGCTTGATGATGACACCGTGATTGCTGAGTTGACGGCGATTCGGGGGATTGGTCGCTGGACTGCAGAAATGTTTTTGATCTTTTATCTCATGCGCCCCAATGTGCTACCGCTAGATGACATTGGATTAATCAAGGGCATTTCATTGGCTTACTTCAGTGGTGAGCCAGTCACTCGACATGAAGCCAGAGAAGTCGCCGCCAATTGGCAGCCGTGGCAAACGGTGGCCACTTGGTACATATGGCGTAGCATTGACCCCATTCCGGTTGAGTATTGATTCAGGCAAGACTCAATGGATTACAAGTCATTGATTTGTAATACCTTTTCAGAATATTAGGCAGAGCCAGTCTAAGCTATTAGAATAGAGCCCATGAAAATCACTTTCCTTGAATTCGAGCAGCCGATTGCTGAACTCGAACGAAAAATTGACGAGTTACGTTTTGTTCAAGATGAGTCAGCGGTCGATATTTCTGAAGAGATTAGTAAGTTGGCCGAAAAAAGCCAGCAGCTCACCAAAGACCTTTACACCCGTTTAACGCCGTGGCAAGTGGCACAAATTGCGCGTCATCCGCAACGCCCTTACACCATGGATTATGTAAACAACATCTTTACAGATTTCCATGAGCTTCATGGCGATAGGAACTTTGCCGATGATCAATCGATCATTGGAGGCTTGGCACGTTTCAATGGCATGCCTTGCATGGTGATTGGTCATCAAAAGGGACGTGACACCAAAGAACGCGCCATGCGTAACTTTGGCATGAGCCGTCCTGAAGGTTACAGAAAAGCCAAACGTTTGATGCGCTTGGCAGAAAAATTCAATATTCCAGTTTTCACATTTGTGGATACGCCCGGTGCTTTCCCAGGCATTGATGCCGAAGAGCGCAATCAATCCGAAGCGATTGGTCACAACTTATTTGTTCAAGCTGAACTCAGAGTTCCCATCATCTCCACCATCATCGGTGAGGGTGGTTCAGGGGGTGCTTTGGCGATTGCGATGGGCGACGTGGTGCAGATGTTGCAATTTGCCACTTACTCAGTCATTTCTCCAGAGGGTTGTGCCTCGATTCTTTGGAAGACC
>JALRCP010000148.1 GCA_023257325.1 Polynucleobacter sp.
TGAGCCATTTTTGCAGCAACCACTTTCAAGCCAGCAGCTTCAAAACGAGCGTAAATTTGACCAATAACGTTCTTAGCTACTGCATCAGGTTTGATAATAGAAAGGGTGCGCTCAATCGCCATGACAAAACTCCATTGTTTGATAGTTTAAAAACCCCAAATTATACAGTGTTCAGACCATCTTTTTAAGGGTTAATACGAGTAAAAGCATTGATTTTTAAGGAAAAGTCCCTCAAGACAAGGGCTTAAAAATACCCTCAGATCGAAAAAACTCCTGAAAACACCCCTATTTGGCTATCAACAATCGATTTTGCCCTTGAATTTCATAAGAAATGTCTATACTTAGAGCACGAGCCCAGTGGTGGGCGAGTCATGTTTATACATAAAGGAGTCTCAATGAGCGATTTAAACACTTATGGTTTTGGAAATAGCGGCGCTACAACCAGCGTTCAGGTCCGCAACCGGGTGTTACGTAACACCTACGCCCTTTTGGCGTTGTCAATGGTCCCTACAGTTTTAGGCGCATGGATTGGTGTTGCAACAGGATTTTCATTGTTTGCAGGTAGCCCATTCATGGGTCTCATCGCATTCTTTGCCATTGCGTTTGGTTTCTTCTGGGCCATCGAAAAGAATAAAGACACCGGTTTGGGCGTTGCCCTCTTACTTGGCTTTACATTCTTCATGGGCTTGATGCTCTCACGCTTGCTAGGTTCAATTTTGGGCTTTAGCAATGGCGCCAGCTTGATCATGACGGCCTTTGGCGGTACCGCTGTTATTTTTGCTGGTATGGCCAGCTTAGCGGGTAGCGTGAAAAAAGACCTTTCACAAGGCTTAGGTAAATGGTTATTCGCGGGCGTGATTTTGTTGATCTTGGCTTCAATTGCAAATATCTGGTTACAGATGCCTGCATTGATGCTCACCATCAGCGTGGTGGCGATTGCGATTTTCTCAGCCTTTATCTTGGTAGATGTTCAACGCGTGATCAATGGTGGTGAAACTAACTATGTGATTGCTACCTTAAGCATTTATTTGAGTGTTTACAACGTGTTTAGCAACTTGCTTGCTTTACTCGGCATTTTTGGTGGAGACAGAGAGTAATTATTCATACTCTTTCAATCAAAAAAAGGCCAGCTATGCTGGCCTTTTTCTATGACGTGCAGAGAATTTATCGTTCAAATACGGCCATCGATTCAATGTGCGAAGTATGAGGGAACATGTTGATCACGCCTGCAGACTTTAAGCGATACCCAGCTTGCCCTACTAAGATTCCGACATCTCTGGCCAAGGTGGCTGGATTGCAAGAAACGTAAACCACCCGCTTGGGTAAATAGCTTTGATCCCGAGCATCCTTGGATTGGGCCAACTCAGCCAATGCCATTGATAAAGCCATGGCGCCATCGCGGGGAGGATCAATCAACCATTTATCAGCAGTGCCCCAAGATCGAATGGTCGACGCCGTGACTTCAAATAAGTTATCGCAAGCGAAACTCACTGAAGCATCCAATTGATTGTGTTTGGCATTTTGCAAGGCTCTTTGAGTGAGCAATTCACTGCCTTCAACCCCGAATACCTGAGAAGAGTAGCGCGCAAGCGGTAACGTGAAGTTACCAATTCCACAAAATAGATCAATGACACGTTCATGGGGCTGTGGATCTAGCAATCGAACGGCGCGACCAACCAAAACCTGATTGACTTGGTGATTCACTTGCGTAAAGTCTGTTGGTTTAAAGGGCATCTCGATGCCAAATTCTGGCAATCGATAACATAAGAAACTATTTTGAGGGTGAAAAGGCTTGGCGCTCTCTAGTCCAGCCGATTGCAACCATAGATCCACCCCATGAATTTCTGAAAAATTTTTCAATAAATTCTCATCATGAGACGATAAAGGTTCTAAATGTCGCAATACAAAAACTGTTTTGAATAAATTGACCTGCTCTCCCTCGCCAATGGCAAATTCCAACTGAGCCATCTTTCCCGGGATTGATAACTGTGAAATCAGCTCACGCCATTGAGGCAATAAGTCTGAGACATGGGGTGGAAGAATGTCGCAAGAGAGCATGTCAGTAATGCGACTGCCCTTCTTTTGATGAAACCCAACCAACACACGACCCTTGGGTATTTTGAAAATGGAGAGGCGACCCCGATAGCGATAACCCCAAGTAGGACCTGCGATTGGACGCAAAAGAACTTCAGGACGTACGCGCCCTAAGTATTTCAAATTATCTTCAAGAACCCTCTGCTTGATAGCCAACTGCGCCCTAGCATCCAGGTGTTGCATAGAACAACCACCACACTCCTGAAATGAAGGACACTTGGGCGCAATTCTGCTAGCAGATGCTCGGTAAATTTGTTTGAGCTTGGCTAATTCAAATTTACTTTTAATTTTGTAAGACTCAAACTCAACCTCTTCACCCGGCAAGGCGCCATCAATAAATACCACCTTACCAGGAATACCCTGCTCATCCAGAGGGCGAGCAACACCCTGGGCTTCTAAATTAAGAGATTCGACAATGACTCGGGTCACAAAAGATCTTTAGGGTCCGCTGAAAACAGATTCAAGTACTCCTGCCAAAAAGCACCTGACGAAGTTTTGGATTCTTTAAGAATCTCATCTTTAACAAATTGAATCTCTTCTTGGTACTCCTCTGGAGATACACCACCACGCATTCGTTGAAAACGGCAATAAACCAGATAAGTATTCACCACATCCGTTTCACAGTAATCACGGATTTCTTTAATCTTGCCGTCCAAAAATCCTTGCCAAACTTGACCACCATCCATGCCCATCTTTCCAGGAAAACCACAAAGCTTGGCCATGGCATCCAAAGGGGCATTGGCACGACCTGAAAATTTTGCCAATAAATCCATCAAATCAATGTGACGCATGTGATAGCGACTGATGTAATTGTTCCATTTGAAATCTCGGCTATCACTGTCACCACTCTCACCCATTTCCCAATATCGCGATGACACCACACCATTGATTAACGCCCGATAGTGCAAAACAGGCAAATCAAAACCGCTGCCATTCCATGAAACCAGCTGAGGGGTGTACTTTTCAATTAAATCGAAAAATGCTTGAATGATCTCTTTCTCTGAACTGTTGCTATCGCCAAGACTGCCCACCTTAAATTGAGGTGAACCATCTTTGGTTGTGCGGCGAATCACACAAGAAATCGCGACAACTTTTTGCAAATGCAAAGGCATGAAATCGCTACCAGTCTTCTCTTTACGCTCAGCCATGGCTTGAGTCACCACATCAACATCACTCACAGAATCTGGAATGTTTTCCAAACGACGGATACCCGCAGCATCTGGAATGGTCTCTATATCAAAAACTAATACACCGGCCATGAGGCACCTTTTTAATCTGGAATTAATGATCTAAAACAGAATCTTTATCTAAGCCATGACTTTGCAAATGCTTCTTTAACTTGATTAAAGCCTCTTGCTGAATTTGACGGACACGCTCTTTTGAAAGATTGAGCTCATTGGCGACCGATTCTAAAGTAGCTGGCTCGCGATGATCTAAACCATAGCGACGCAAAATAACTAATCGCTGATCTTCTTTGAGATTCTTTAACCAAGCACGCAACATTTCTTCAAGCTGAGACTTCTCAACCTCTTGATCGGGACCTGCACTGCGTTGGTCTGAGATTAAATCCAACAAACTAGAGCCGGGGTCTAAATCTCTGGGAGCATCTAAGGACGTGCTGTGTTCTGCCATGGCCAAAATATCAGCCACGTCCTCTAAAGATTTTCCCGTCAAACTGGCAATGTCTTCCATGTCAGGCAAGCGCCCTTCAGATGCCAAAGCTTGCTCAAGAAATCGTCGAGCTCGCAAAACTTGGTTAATTTCGCGAATCACGTGAACAGGCAAACGCACCGTTCTAACTTGATCCATTAATCCTTTCTCAATACTTTGCCGAATCCACCAGGTGGCGTAAGTTGAGAAACGAAAACCTCGACTAGGTTCAAACTTATCTAAGGCATGCATCAGCCCTAAATTGCCCTCCTCAATCAAATCAGGAAGAGGCAAGCCACGATTCATATAGGTTTTTGCAATGCTCACGACCAAGCGAAGATTGTGTTCAATCATTGCTTGCCTTGCCGCAAAATCTCCCTCTTTGGCTAGGGTGGCAACCTTCAGCTCTTCTTGAGGTGTAAATAAAGGTTTGCTAGCTATTTGTTGTAAATAGCGCTGAACCAAATCTGCTGTGAGTTCAGCAGCAAGCACATCCCTTAACTCTTCTGCATCTAACTCTTGATCATCAAAATCATTCAGATCAGAAAAGTCCTTAGATGAGGGATTGTCTGAATCGAATGATTGACTCATGATCAAGGTAAGAATGACATTGGATCAACTGGCTTGCCGTTTTTACGAACTTCGAAATGAAGTTTGACTCGATCTGAATCGGTATTGCCCATTTCGGCAATCTTTTGAGCTTTTTTTACCAAATCACCCTCTTTAACTAGCAAGGTACGATTATGAGCGTATGCGGTTAGGTAAGTATTGTCGTGTTTAACAATCACTAAATTACCATAGCCTCTTAAGCTATTACCTGCGTACACGACTTTGCCATCCGCAGCTGCTTGAATTGGGTCGCCCGCTTTGCCACCAATTCCAATTCCTTTATTTTTACCTTCATCAAAACGATCAACCACCTCTCCTTTTGAGGGCCAAGACAAACGAATGCCTGCATCATTTGACAATGCTTCAACTTTAGACTCGGCTTTGGCTTCTGACTTTGGCTCAGACTTGGGTTCTGATTTTGTGACTTTTGTTTCTGGCTTAACAAGATCCTTGCTAGCCGCAGGCTTATCTTGTTTGACCTCGATGCGCGATGCCACAGGTTTACTTGTCTTGGGTGGCACCACACGAATCACTTGATCGACTTCAATCAAATTGATATCTGAAATATTGTTCCATTCAGCAATGTCACGGTGCGATTGGCCATGATCTAACGCAATTCTTAATAGGGTATCACCACGTTTAATCCGATAGTGTCCAACTGGAACAGGCTCAAGACTTTTTCCGCTAGAACGATCAACCACAGGCGCTGGGGTTGAACGAGTGGCACATCCTGACTGAAATAAAACAGTCAAGGATGTTAAAGCGATTATCAAAATACGAAATAAAGTCATAAGCTCACTAACCATTAACTACACAGTACCTGATTGTAAAGGTACAAAAAATACTTCTTCAAGAACTGTTCGTTGGTAGCGCTGGGAACTCACTCGCTCAACCACCACCAATTGCTGCTCTTCTTCATTTTTGGCCACAGGAGCGACTAAACGACCTCCAATGGCCAACTGATCTAACAACGCATCTGGGATACCCAAACCAGCAGCTGCCAAAATCACTCCATCAAATGGGGCTGCTTGAGGAAGGCCTCGAATACCATCCCCATAAACCAAGCGCAAATTAGGAATCCGAAAAGGTCTCAATTTAGCCCGAGCTTGCTCATGCAAAGGCTTGATTCGCTCAATAGAATAAACCTCTTGCGCCACCAAACTCAAAATCGCCGCTTGATAACCACACCCCGTTCCAATCTCAAGGACCTTGCCCAACTCTTTTTTAGGTTTAAACAATAATTCAACCATTCTGGCTACAACAGATGGTTTGGAAATTGTTTGCTGATGACCAATTGGCAAGGCGGAATCTTCATAAGCACGCCCGTCCAAAGCTTGATCAATAAAGGCATGCCTAGGCACGGTTGCAATAGCCTCTAAAACCTGGCGATGACGCACTCCGCCGAGGGCGACTTTCTCAGCCAATTGAAGACGTGCTTTGTCATGAAGAGGATCTTTTTTAACCACAACGACCTATCTTTTAATTTTTATTCCACTGAGATTGAATCATGCGCTCACGCGTTTGTGCATTCGACAAATCAAGTTGCAAGGGTGTGATTGATACCTGACCATTGGCTATTGCATGAAAATCTGTGCCCTCAGTAGCATCTCTGGCATCCCCCGGAGGTCCAATCCAATAAATGGGTTCACCTCTTGGATTTTGCTGCATGATCACATTCTGTGAATGATGACGATTACCCAAACGTGTGACACGCCAGGATTTAAGAGACTCGTAGGGTAAATTAGGAATATTAACGTTTAATAAAGTGGGTTTAGATGCGTGAGCACCCTGACCATCAACCGGATGATTGATTTGTTGCAACACGATATCTTTGGCAATTTGAGCAGCATCCTCTAAGCGAGCCCAACCTTTGGCGACTTGAGAAAAAGCAATTGCGGGTATACCAAACATGACGCCTTCAATTGCTGCGGCCACCGTACCTGAGTAAAGCACGTCTTCACCCATATTTTCACCTTGGTTGATTCCTGAAACCACCAAATCTGGCTTTGAATCTAATAACCCTGTCAAAGCAATGTGAACACAATCCGTTGGAGTGCCATTCACATAAAGAAAATTATCTCTTTCACTGCCCACCATTCGGTTAACAGTCAAAGGTCGAGAAAGTGTCAATGAATTTGACGCACCACTGTGATTTTGCTCCGGCGCGATGACAGTCACCTGCCCTAAAGGTCTGAGCGCATTCACCAAAGCCAATAAGCCTGGTGCTAAATATCCATCATCATTTGCAATGAGTATGTGCATGAAATCCTAAATTAACTAACCGAACGACGATCCATCATCGCTCGGGCTAAGGTGCTGGCATCAACATATTCCAACTCGCCACCGACTGGCACCCCTCTGGCAATGCGTGACACTGTAATGCCACGAACTTTCATCATTTCACCAATGTAATGCGCAGTCGCCTCACCCTCACTTGTAAAGTTGGTGGCCAAAACCACTTCTTTGACTGGATGGGCACTTTTCTCGACTCGTTCAATCAAACGATCCAAATGAATCTCTGAGGGACCCAAACCATCTAAGGGTGACAAACGACCCATCAAGACAAAATAGAGCCCTCGATAAGTCAAAGTTTGCTCAACCATCAATTGATCTGCTGGGGTTTCAACCACGCACAAAATACTGGGGTCGCGACGATCATCCGCGCACGTGGTACAAATTTCCAACTCTGAAAAGGTATTACACATGGAACAATGATGAATCTGATTGACCGCATCCAATAAGCTTTGACCTAATACAGCCGCTCCGTTGCGATCATGTTGCAACAAATGAAAAGCCATCCGTTGCGCAGACTTTGGACCCACTCCAGGCAATGCGCGCAAAGCCTGAATCATGCGCTGCAAAGCATCTTGATCTGGGTCAACCGTCCGGTGATCTGACATGTGATTCTGTGTGCGTCTTGAATATTGAATTAAAACGGCAGCTTAAACCCAGGTGGCATGGGCATTCCTGCAGTGGCCCCAGACATCTTTTTATTGGAGACATCTTCCACTTGACGATGCGCATCCGCATAAGCAGTCACCAATAAATCTTCCAACATCTCACGATCATCCATTGCAGCATCTGCAATTTCCACTCTTTTCACCACGTGCTTGCCGGTCAAAGTAATCTTCACCGATCCACCCGCTGCCTGCCCCACCACCTCAAGCGCCTCTAATTCAGCTTGAGCACGTTTCATGTTTTCTTGCATTTGCTGAGCCTGCTTCATTAAGCCCGCGATATTGCCCTTCATCATCTCTTATTTCCTCAATTCAACGATTAATTGATACAGCACCCATTATTGAATGGGTCGAATACTTCCAGGAACAACCGTAGCACCGAATTCAGCTTGTAATGTTTTGACAAAATCATCATTGGCCACAGTTTCTTCAGCAGATTCTTGCTTTTCTTGCTTGATCTTAGCTTCAACAGCAGCAATTGATTGGTTGGCTTTGCCCGTTTCAATGGTGAATGACACTGTTTTACCTAAATAGGTTGAAAGTGCCTGCTCCAGACGGACAATATTATCCTTGGTTGCCAATTGAGGCATCCCCACAATCACAGTTGCTTTGACAGCACCCCCCACTTCATTCCAATGCTGTAATTCAGTTTGAAATGCCAACTGTTGCAATAGACCCCGCACTGGCAATGCCTTCATCCAAGATTGCCAATCTGGGTCTGTGGAGTTATGGGAGACTGGTGTAGTGCTTGATACCGCAGGCCTTGCTGGAATGCTCGAAGTGCTCGGCGAAGTGGTGCCTTGGCTTTGAGAACTTGGGCGAGCATGGGTGTTGGGAGTGGCTGCCTTGCCCCCTGAACCTGAGGCAAGCGATGCATGGCCACGACTAGGTCCTGCTGCCTTTGGGGTCGCATCTCCAGGCTTAAAGGCAAGCATTCTGAGCAAGGCCATCGTAAAACCTGTCTGCTCATCAGGAGCCAAAGACAAGTCTGGACGACTGGTAATCGCAATTTGATAGTAGAGCTGAATATCTTCTTTGGTAAATTGCGTGGCCAGACGTTTCACCTCGGTAGCCTCAGGCCAATCTTCCAATACTGCCGAGGGAACTGTTTGAGCCAAAGCAATCTTTTGTAAGAGAGAAGCCAAATCTTGCAAGGCCAGAGAGAAAGATAAACTTCTGGCAGCCATCTCATCGGCAATTTTGACCAGTGAGGCCCCATCTGCTGTTCGCAAGGCATCTAGCACTTGAATTAAATAGGTTTCGTCTAATGTGCCCAACATGGCCCGAACCGCAGTTTCAGTGACAGGGCCTGCCGCATAAGCAATCGCTTGATCTGTCAGTGACAAAGCATCACGCATAGATCCTTGCGCTGCTTTGGCCAAAATACGCAATGCACCCAACTCAGCAGACACATTTTCGGAGGCTAAAACTTTTTGCAA
>JALRCP010000156.1 GCA_023257325.1 Polynucleobacter sp.
GTTGAATCGTTGACTTCTCTTTTTGTGGATTGGCATCCAACAAGCTCGCTGTCACGGTATCGCCCATTTGAGCCGCTGACTTGGTGCGATCCATGCCCAACTGAAAACCAGTGATCAGCAAGACATGCATCGCAACCACGAAAGCCGCGATTTTGTTGCCGAGAATCCATTGACGAAGTGAACGCATCAAATCAAATGATTAAAAAAGTAAATACTAAGAAATAAAGACTGTTGAAGTTTCAACCGTATGTTGTTCAAAAGCACTCGGAATCAATTGTTTGGCATGAACCAACAAAGCATCAGCATCCAGGGTGGAATACAAACGAATGATGCGCGGTGGCGCTGATTGCAACAAATGAAATTCTTCTAACTTGCGACACAGTTGTTTAACCACAGCTTCACTGGTATCAATGATTTCAACTTCGGGCCCCACTATCTTGCGGATCAGTGGCGCTAAGAATGGATAATGCGTACATCCCAAGACCAGAGTGTCAATTGAAGCACTTTGCATCGCAGATAAATGTTGACGCAACAAAGCCTCTGTTTCAGGGCTGTCTAAGGCGCCTGATTCAATCAAGGGAACCAAACCCAAGCCGGCTTGAGTGATCAGTTCGCAATCATGATCTAGGCCATCTAAAAGGGCTTTGAATTTGTCACTTTTAAGCGTGTTCTGTGTGGCCAATACACCAACCTTGTGATTCTGGCTTTTCGTGACAGCGGGCTTGATGCCTGGCTCAATTCCAATCACTGGAATGGCTGGCATTTCATGGCGAATATGAGCAATGGCTTCAGCTGTGGCAGTGTTACAAGCAACAATTAAAGCCTGACAACCTTCTCGCACCAACCAATGACACAAATCGAGACTGCGATTGGCGACCCAATCACTGGATTTTTCGCCATAGGGTGCGTTGGCTGAATCAGCCAAATAAATGTAATGGTGAGCAGGCGCTTGACGCAGGGCTTCGCTTAGTACGGTGAGACCACCGATGCCGGAATCGAAAACCCCAATCGTTGCCAAGCGCTTCTAGCCTTCAGCGATCAAACGCTTGCGACTGGAATTTTTCCAATCTTCGCTTGCCACTCTTTAGGTCCTGTGTTGTGCACAGAAGTTCCTGTGGAATCCACCGCCACCGTCACAGGCATGTCTTGGATGGTGAATTCATAAATGGCTTCCATCCCCAAATCTGCAAAGCCCACAACTTTGGATTCTTTAATGGCTTTAGAAACCAAGTAGGCGGCACCACCGACAGCCATCAAATAAGCAGATTTATGTTTTTTGATGGCCTCAATCGCGACTGGACCGCGCTCAGCTTTACCCACCATAGAAATCAAACCGGTTTGAGCCAACATCATTTCTGTGAACTTGTCCATGCGTGTCGCTGTAGTGGGGCCTGCAGGGCCCACCACTTCTTCGCGCACTGGATCAACAGGACCCACGTAGTAGATCACGCGATTCTTAAAATCAACAGGTAACTTTTCACCTTTGGCGAGCATGTCCGCGATGCGCTTGTGGGCGGCATCGCGACCAGTCAACATCTTGCCATTCAATAACAAGGTTTGACCTGGTTTCCAGCTGGCCACTTCTTCCGGTGTCAATGTATCTAAATTGACACGTGTAGATTTTTCAGTATTGGGTGTCCATGCCACATCGGGCCAGTCAGACAATGAAGGCGGTGTTAAAACCGCTGGGCCATCACCATGCAAATGGAAATGAACGTGACGAGTGGCGGCACAGTTTGGAATCATGGCTACTGGCAATGAAGCTGCATGAGTTGGGTAATCCATGATCTTCACATCCAAGACAGTGGTTAAACCACCCAAGCCTTGTGCACCGATGCCCAAGGCATTGACCTTCTCCATGATTTCTAAGCGAAGCTCTTCAATGCGAGTCTTAGGACCGCGAGCGATCAGCTCATGAATATCGACAGGAGCCATGAGAGACTCTTTGGCTAGCAACATCGCTTTTTCAGGTGTGCCACCAATACCAATCCCCAAGATGCCTGGAGGACACCAGCCTGCGCCCATAGTTGGAACCGTTTTAATCACCCAATCAACGATGGAGTCTGAAGGATTGAGCATGTACATCTTGCTCTTATTTTCAGAACCACCCCCTTTGGCAGCACAAATCACTTCGACGCCGTCACCTTCCACGATTTCATAATGAATCACCGCAGGCGTGTTGTCTTTGGAGTTTGTGCGCTTGCCAGCTGGGTCAAGCAAGACCGAGGCGCGTAGTTTGTTATCAGGATGGTTGTAAGCACGACGGACACCTTCGTTGACCATCTCAGTCACGCTCATCTTGGCGTCCCATTTCACGTTCATCCCAACCTTTAGAAACACCACAGCAATGCCAGTGTCTTGGCAAATAGGGCGTTTGCCTTCCGCGCACATGCGGCTATTGGTCAAAATTTGAGCAATGGCGTCTTTGGCTGCTGGGCTTTCTTCGCGCTCATAGGCTTTGCCTAAGGCAGAAATGTAATCGAGAGGGTGGTAGTAAGAAATGTACTGAAAACCATCAGCAATGCTTTGAATGAAGTCGTCTTGGCGAATTGTGCTCATTGTCTTGTTTATAAAGGTTTGAAAGATTCCTATTTTACCTAGGGAAAGTGGCTCTTTACAGGATTGACTTATCTGTTTAGTGTAAGTGTCTTGAGAATCGGTAAATTCAGGCTGATAAGCCCTAGTACTAACCCTGATAGGGCGGTAACTTTCGTCCAATTGTCAGACAACTGTCAGTCCATGCCCCTAATCTCAGAATTTGTCTAAAACACTGCCTAGAAAGTAGGAGAAAAGTATGTCCGGTATGGAACAGATGTTGGTTGAAAATCGCGTATTTAACCCACCGAAAGCGTTTGCAAAGCAAGCAGCCATTACAAGCATGGAGCAGTACAACGCCATGTGCAAAGCCTTTGATAAAGATTTCAATGGCACATGGGCTCGTTTGGCCAAAGAGAATCTTTTTTGGAAAAAGCCCTTCACAAAAGTTTTAGACGAATCTAAGGCACCTTTCTACAAGTGGTTTGAAGATGGTTTAACCAATGCTTCATACAACTGTATCGATCGCAACATCAAAAATGGTCTTGCTAAAAAGACAGCGATTATTTTTGAAGCAGACGGTGGCGAAGTTACAAAAGTAACTTATCAAGAATTGCACGACCGTGTTGCAACATTTGCAAACGGTCTTAAAAAATTAGGCATCAAAAAAGGTGATCGCGTAGTTATTTACATGTCAATGTCAATTGAAGGCGTTGTGGCGATGCAAGCTTGTGCTCGTATCGGTGCAACTCACTCAGTGGTGTTCGGTGGTTTCTCAGCTAAATCATTGCAAGAGCGTATTGTTGACGTAGGCGCTGTGGCTTTGATTACCGCAGACCAACAGTTGCGTGGCGGTAAAGCATTGCCATTGAAAACTATCGCTGATGAAGCGATTGAACTAGGTGGTTGCGAAAAGCTAAAGCACGTGATTGTTTACAAGCGTACTGGTGGCGATGTGCCAATGAAGGCTGGTCGCGACAAGTGGATGCACGATGTTTCTGCTGGTCAATCAAAAGTTTGTGAGCCAGAGTGGGTTAGTGCAGAGCACCCATTGTTTGTGCTTTACACATCAGGTTCAACAGGTAAGCCAAAGGGTGTGCAGCATTCAACAGGTGGTTACTTGTTGTGGGCGATGCTCACAATGAAGTGGACATTTGACTTACGTGACAGCGATGTGTTCTGGTGTACAGCTGACATCGGTTGGGTAACAGGCCATAGCTATATCGCTTATGGTCCTTTAGCATGCGGCGGCACACAAATCGTTTTTGAAGGCGTGCCAACATATCCAAACGCTGGTCGTTTCTGGGAAATGATTCAACGTCACAAAGTATCTATTTTCTACACAGCGCCAACAGCGATTCGTTCATTGATCAAAGCGTCTGATACAGATGCAAATGTTCATCCTAATAAGTAC
>JALRCP010000205.1 GCA_023257325.1 Polynucleobacter sp.
AGTAGCTTGGGGGGCAGTAGCACTGGAGACCCCAAAACAGTATCTTTAAGCCAAGCTCAGTGCAGCGTACCTGAACCTGTTTATCCAAGTTTATCCAGACGCATGGGCGAGGAAGGTAAAACTTTGGTGCGTTTATTTATCAATGAAGTCGGTGCTGTTGAAAAAGTGAATTTGGCGCAAAGCAGCGGAATTCAGCGTTTAGATCAAGCTGCATTGGATGCGGGGATGCGAGTACGTTGCCGGCCATTTATTGAATTTGGAAAAGCCATTAAAGTAACGGCTATACAACCTTATATTTTCCGTTTGGAGTAATGACATGAATCAAACCTTTGGCTTAGCCAATATGTGGGCACAAGGTGACGCTGTCACTCGATTTGTGGCGATCATTTTATTGGTGATGTCGATTATTTCTTGGGTCATCATTCTGACCAAAGTACTCAATCTGTACAAAACCAAAAAGATGGCCAAAGAAGTGGAATGTTTTTGGCATGCCCCCTCTTTTGATGTGGCTCTCAGTCAAATGACCACGGAAATGAATCCCTATGGCGATTTGGCTCACAGCGCCAAAGAAGCCATGCAACACCACTCACAGCAGGCCGGCGCTCGCAGCGAACTGAATCAGACTATCAATGCTTCGGATTGGCTCACCCGTTGCTTAAAAATCAGCATTGATAAATCGGTCGGCGGTCTACAACAAGGTTTAACCTTTTTAGCTTCAACCGGTGCCACAGCTCCATTCATTGGTTTGTTTGGCACTGTTTGGGGTATTTATCATGCCCTGGTCGGCATTGGCACCTCAGGCACAGCAACCATCGATCAAGTCGCCGGTCCGATTGGCGAAGCGTTGATCATGACCGCCTTGGGTTTAGCAGTGGCTATCCCAGCAGTCTTGGGATACAACGCGATTAGTCGCATTAATAAAGTATTGATTGCTGAACTCAATCGCTTTGGCAATGACTTGTATGCTTACTTCATCACCGGTGCTACGGTCAAAAATACTGTGAGTTCTGGAACTTCTAGCCACGCTCACACAAGCAATCAGGATTGATCATGTCATTTGGTAACGAACCCATCGGAGATGATGAGAGCCCACCCATGGCTGAAATCAATATGACCCCATTGGTCGACGTGATGTTGGTGCTCTTAATCGTCTTTATGATCACCATCCCAGTGATGCAACATGCCGTGAAAGTTGACTTGCCCCAAGCCAGCAGTCAACGCAATGATGTTAAACCTGAGTCCATCAATCTGAGCATTGCGGCCAATGGTCAAATCTATTGGAATAACTCCCCTGTAGATTTAAATACCTTGTCAATCTACGCGCAAACAGCCTCCAAAAAGACTCCGCAACCCGAGGTTCAGCTCAAAGCAGATAAGAATGTGCGTTATGAAGCTGTGGCACAAGTGTTATCCACTGCCAAGCGCTCTGGTTTAAGCAAAATTGGTTTTGTGACAGAACCCAATTAAGTTCTTTGGACTTATTTCGGCTTATATTGTGTAGGGCAATACGCGCGTTTCACTTGATTACTTCTGAGTGCTGCGTGCTTGGTGCCACGACCCGTCACACGTTTGCGCCACATCCGAAATGAGCTCGGTTGCATTTCTTGGCGCATTAAGTCAATGACCCTGGATTCATTCAAACCATAAGTTTGTAAAATTGCATCAAATGGTGTGCGATCCTCCCAAGCCATCTCGATGATGCGAGAGACATCAGCAGGATCAATCCATGATTTTTTGCGGTTTGCCATAGAGGGATTGTAAAGAGTGATTTATTTGTTTGCGCGACAGCGATCAGAACAGTACTTCACTTCTTCCCAGACCTTTTCCCATTTTTTGCGCCAAGCAAAAGGACGACCACAGGTTAAACAAACCTTGGTGGGCAATTCTGATTTTTTGCGCATTTTCATAAAGTATTGATTTTATTTTTTAACGATTTATCGTTTTGATCGCTCTTGGGGTAGCTCGGTCACTTGAACCGAATGTTCCCAATGGGACTTCCAGTTGTCGGCATACCGTTTGGCAGCATAACTCGAACGCACAATCATGATGTTTTCAGCATTGCGCTTTTCCGCAGAATTGGTGAAGTTATAACTTCCAGTAATGACAATGTCATCATCAATCAACATGACCTTATTGTGCTGAATCGCGTGCTTGCCATCACTTCGAACTTCAATCCCCCCTGCCAAAAGAATCGGCAAGGTCTCTCGATTGTTTTGAGAGCTCTTTTCATCTTGAATGAGGTTTACATCTACCCCACGACGTTTGGCACGTACAAGCGCTTCTGCGAGGTTTTTAGCGGTAAATCCATAGGCCATGACTTTGATGGATTTCTTGGCACCATCGATCTGTTTAATTAAGCCTGAGGCAGCCCCTGCTGGTGGCGTGAAATAAATTGCCAAAATTTCTGCAGGCTGAGGCTCAGCCTGAACACTTTGCCACCAAGAGACGGCAGCCAAACCAAGCACACACAAAAAAACAGCCAATCGCTGATGAGTCTTTGTGGGCTTAATTAAAGGTATTTTTTTCGTTAACAACGGCATGAAATGAACCTAAAAGCTGAATATCATGGGTAAATCAATCACTGATGAGAAACTGTCTTCGTATCTCACGTTCAACCTAATTGCTTTCAAATATTACAAAAATGATTCTAATGGGAAATTCATTCCTTTTCTTGAGTTCAAGCTTGGAATATATTTTGGGGCATAAAAAAACCCAGCTCTAGGAGCTGGGTTTTCAGTTACTGCTGACTAATGATGATTAGTCGTTCGCGTAGATATCAACATCTTTAGTTTCACGGACAAACAACATGCCGATCACGAAAGTCATTGCTGCGATTGCGATTGGGTACCACAAACCGTAGTAAATGTTACCGTTTTGCGCAACCAAAGCAAACGCGATTGTTGGCATTAATCCGCCAAACCAACCGTTACCGATGTGGTATGGCAATGACATAGATGTGTAACGAATACGTGTTGGGAACATCTCAACTAACATCGCTGCGATAGGACCATAAACCATCGTCACATAAATCACCAAAATAACCAACAAGGCTAATACTGCAGGAATATTTACTTCAGCAGGATTTGCTTTGGCTGGATATCCGGCAGCGTTCAACGCATCACGAACAGCCTTCTTGAAAGCAGCGTCTTTGGCTTTAGCTTCATCAGCAGGTAAACCTTTTGATGAATAACCTTCAATCACTGTCTCACCAATCTTCACTGTTGCAACCGTACCAGCAGCTGCAGGGATAGTTGAGTAGCTAGCTGAGTTTGATGCCATCACTTGCTTAGCAATGTCGCATGAGCTTGTGAACTTCGCTGTGCCTGTTGGGTTGAATTGGAAAGTACATTCTGACTCGTCCACGGTGATTGAAGCTGGTGACTCTTTCATAGCTTTTTCCAACGCTGGATTCGCGTAGTGAGTCATCGCATTGAAAATTGACACTGGTGTGTTAGGAATATAAGTAATGATTGCTAACAACAAACCAGCCATAATAATTAACTTACGACCAATCTTGTCAGACAAAGAACCAAACACAATGAAGAACGGCGTACCAATAACCAATGAAGCAGCAATCATCAAGTTAGCCGTCTTAGGATCTACTTTCAACACTTGTGTCAAATAGAACAAAGCATAGAACTGACCTGTGTACCAAACCACCGCTTGACCAGCAACTAAGCCAAAAAGAGCCAAGATCACAATCTTCAAGTTTTTCCATTGACCAAAAGATTCTGTCAAGGGAGCTTTTGAAAGTCTATTTTCCTCTTTCATTTTCTTGAAAGCTGGTGACTCATTCATAGATAAACGAATGTAAACAGACACAGCTAACAAGAATATTGATAGAAGGAAGGGAACACGCCAACCCCAAACCTCAAAGTTTGGACCAGTGAATTCACGTGTAAACAAAATCACAAGTAAGGAAAGGAATAGACCCAATGTTGCAGTTGTTTGAATCCAAGCCGTGTAAGCACCGCGACGTCCGTGAGGAGCATGCTCAGCCACATAGGTCGCAGCACCACCGTACTCACCACCCAGCGCCAAACCTTGCAACATACGCAAAACAATCAAAATCACTGGAGCAGCCACACCAATCGTTTCATACGTTGGCAAGATACCAACAATGAATGTTGCTCCGCCCATTAAAAGGATGGTAACCAAGAAGGTGTACTTACGACCAATCAAGTCACCTAATCGACCAAAAACCAAAGCACCAAAAGGTCGAACAATAAAACCCGCAGCAAAAGCTAAGAGGGCAAAAATGAAAGCAGAACCAGCATCTAAGCCAGAAAAGAACTGCTTAGCAATAATGGCTGCCAATGAGCCATACAAATAAAAGTCATACCATTCGAATACCGTGCCAAGTGAAGAGGCAAAAATAACCTTGCGCTCTTCAGCCGTCATCGGTGCGGCTTTTGTTGTTGCCATG
>JALRCP010000118.1 GCA_023257325.1 Polynucleobacter sp.
ACTAAGCGTTCTGCTTTGTTATCGACGTCAAAGATACCTCCGAAGTTCAATCGTACGGATACGGAGGTCTTCGAGGGTGTTGCTAATAAGATTGAGTTGTTCTGCTTCCATGGTGCGCAATTATAAAGCTTCGTCGAGTGCTTCTATGTGTAATTGAGCGCGAGCCACTCCCTGATAGTGATCTGTGACCAAGCGGTAAGCCAGACGGGCTGGATTGGGAAGAGGGATGTTTCTAGAAAACCAGATGCCATTGAGCGTCTTTGGATGGCCGCTACCATTACTTTGAATGGCTTTGAGTTGTAGGCGCAGGTGCTTATCTTGAATGAGGGTTTGATTCAATACCTCAAACTCACCGACAAACACTGGGGCTGGAAAACCTTGGCCCCAGACCTCATTGGCCAAAAGCAAGCCCAATTCAGGTTCAATTTCGTCTGGATTCAGTGAGCCATCATGAATGAGTTGCCGCTGCAGAATTTCTTCCGTGAGCAATGATTGGGCGATTTCCTCAAAACATGTCTGGAAGCTTTTCAATGAATCACGGTGTATGGTTAAACCCGCGGCCATGGCATGCCCACCAAACTTCAAAATGAGATCTGGATGCTTTTTGGAAACCAAATCCAAGGCATCTCGCAAATGAAAGCCTTGAATAGATCGTCCCGAGCCTTTAAGAACGGGAAGGCCGGCTTCTTCTCCAGGGGCAAAAATCAGAGTGGGGCGATGAAACTTCTCTTTCAGGCGAGATGCCAAGATGCCAATGACTCCCTGATGCCAGGATTCTTCATAGAGGCAAAGAGTGGCTTGTTCGCCAATTTGAATATCAACCAGACTCGCCAATGCAGTTTCTTGCATACCTGCTTCAATATTGCGACGCTCACGATTCATGCGATCGAGTTCATGAGCCAAGCGCAAAGCTTCATCGTTGGATTCAGCCAATAGACACTGTATCCCTAAAGACATGTCAGCTAAGCGACCCGCCGCGTTGAGGCGAGGGCCCAATGTAAAGCCCAAATCAAAAGTGCTGGCCCGTTGAGGGTCTTTGCCAGCGGCCAAGTAGAGTGCTCGAATGCCGGCTTGCATTTGACCTTGTTTAATTCGTTTGATGCCGCTGGCTACTAAAACTCGATTGTTGCGATCCAGTGAAGCCACATCAGCCACAGTGCCCAAAGCTACCAAATCCAAAAGGTTTTCTAGGCGAGGTTGATTTTCTGCCGTAAAGACCCCCCGATTTCGCAGTTCAGCTCGCAATGCAATCAATAGATAAAACATCACGCCAACGCCTGCCAAAGCTTTGCTGGGAAATTGGCAATTGGGTTGATTGGGGTTGACGATCCAGGCGGCTTGCGGCAACTGATCAGCTGGTAAATGATGATCGGTCACCAATACTTCCATACCTAATTCATTGGCTTTGGCAACGCCCGCTAGACTCGCAATCCCGTTATCAACAGTAATCAAAATATCAGGGCGTTGAGATCGTGCCGCTGCCAATTCGACCACTTCAGGTGTCAGTCCGTAACCGAGAGTAAAGCGATTGGGAACAAAGTAATCAATTTGAATATTCCAAGGCGCTCCCAATGCTTTCAGGCCTTTCATGCCAACAGCGCAGGCTGTAGCCCCATCACAATCATAGTCAGCCACGATCAATAATTTTTTGCCAGCCTCAATTGCATTGGCCAGATACTTGGCAGCTTCCTCGCAGTGAGTTAGTTGTGAGGGCGGAATCAAGTGCTTGAGTTCAAGAACTAATTCATCTGGGTTTTGAATGCCTCTGGCGGCAAAAAGTCTTGATAAGACCGAATGAACTCCACTTTGTTCGAGGACATCGGCCTTGCTTTTTGAATAAGAGCGCTCTGTGAATTGAACTGTCATGAGCGAAGCATATCTTGTAAGGGTGGTATGACGGATTTTTTCCAAAAAGCAAATCCCTGAGTCGGTAATTCACGATGAGTCAATCGTTTAACGCGTTCTTGCCCTTCGGGAAAATCAATTAAATCAATCTCTTGAACTTTTCCTTGGATTAATGCTTCACAAGCACTATTCCATAAGTTTTGAGTTTGAGAATCTTCAAGGGAGACCAAAGACAGAGTTCCATCCATCTTGTCGGGGAGAGCAGAAGTCTGAAAATTTTGATGCAAAAAAGTTGCCAAGATATCAAGGCAACCATCGAAGCTATGAAGTAAAGAGGCAGACTTTATTTTTGAGTTAGGGGTCAATTGATTGAGGCAACCAATTCCACTGATCCAAACAGAGTTAACAGGTAGCAAGCCATGATTTGCTCGAGATTCGTTCACGGGATGGTTGAACCAAATCATTTGAATCTCGTTTTGCCACTTGCGCCATTGCCTAGCGACCCCCGCCACGTCGGTGTCTGAGGGCATCCAGTGGTCAATATTTCTCCCTGTGGCTTGGGCAACACTCACAGTTGAAAGAGATTGTAGTGCTGGACATTCAATGAACCAGCGCTGGATACTGGGTCGAAAGACTTGAGCACTCATTTCAGAAAATATATCTTGAACGGACTCAAATAAGGCATGGGCTTCTTCAGCAGTTAATTCAAGGATAGATGGATCTGTCAGGACCAAATGATCTCGAGCTGCATGAATGTGAACTGGCTCTATTCGAGCAATACAAGCATTTGGGGCAATCTCGTTTCCGAAACTCTTGAGTTCGAGTGCAGCACTGGCACATGAGGGACCTAGCAAAAATTTCTCATACGGTAAGCCACGATCAAACGATTCTTGATCGGGTGTATCAGTAATTACTAAGGTATATGTCATAACCCTGATTTTAGGTGGCAATTAGACCTTCTGTCCAAGAGCAAGCTAAACTCTTCTTTATGAGTATTTGGCCAATTGAATTAGAAATCGCATGGCGCTACACCAGCGCCAGGAGAAAAGCTGGCAAAAACAAAGAAACTGGCTCAAAAGATGGCTTTTTGTCATTCATCTCTACAGTGTCCATGTTGGGCATCGCTTTAGGGGTGGCTGCTTTGATTGTGGTTCTCTCGGTCATGAACGGCTTTCAAAAAGAAGTCCGCGACCGCATGTTGTCCGTACTGTCGCACGTAGAAATTCATGCGCCCACTGGTTTAGGCGACTGGTCAACTCTCATCAATCAAGTTCAGGCTCATCCGGGTGTTTTAGGGGCTGCTCCCATGATCATGTCGCAAGCATTGGTCACAAGAGGGGACGTGATGAGAGGGGTGGCTCTGCGAGGGGTTGACCCTGATCTTGAAGGACGGGTGTCAGAGATTCCAAAGCATTTTATTCAGGGAAAGGCTCTTGAACTAAAGCCAGGTGAATTTGGCATGGCACTGGGAGCTGAATTAGCTAGTATCTTGAACGTCCAGTTGGGAGACCGCATCACAGTCATGGTTCCTGAAGGAGATATCAATCCAGCTGGTATGACCCCAAGAATGAGAGCCTTCAAGTTAATCGGCATCATTGACAGTGGCCA
The DNA here is from genome assembly GCA_023257325.1 of Polynucleobacter sp. Classification (GTDB taxonomy): domain Bacteria; phylum Pseudomonadota; class Gammaproteobacteria; order Burkholderiales; family Burkholderiaceae; genus Polynucleobacter. The sequence goes on from JALRCP010000118.1 coordinate 3,454, forward strand.
TTATGAATTTGACAGTACTCTGGCTGTGATTCACTGGAAAGATGCTGCCACTTTATTAAGGTTAGAAGGTCCATCAGGTCTGCGTCTTAAGTTAGATGATATGCAAAGGGCTGCCAAAGTCGCTGACGAGTTGTCTTTGAAGTTACCAGGATTGTGGGTGAAAGATTGGACTCGTCAAAATAAAAACTGGTTTGCGGCCGTGCAGACTGAGAAACGAATGATGTTCATCATTTTGACTTTGATTATTGCGGTTGCCGCATTCAATTTGGTCTCTACTTTGGTGATGACGGTTACAGATAAGCAGGGTGATATTGCAATCTTGAGAACTATGGGGGCTAGTGCAGGCATGATTCAGAGAATCTTTTTTGCTCAGGGTTTCATGATTGGTGCTCTGGGGACATTGGGCGGAATTGCTCTTGGTTTATTGGTTTCATTGAACATTGACGTGATTGTGCCGAGTTTAGAAGCCATCTTTAGAGTTCAGTTCTTGCCTCGTGATATTTACTTTATTTCAAGCTTGCCCTCAGATGTGCGCAGTGGTGATGTCGTCACGGTTGGTTTGATGGCCTTCTTTTTATCTTTATTGGCTACTTTGTACCCGAGTTGGAGAGCTGCCAAAATTCAACCCGCGCAAGCATTGCGGTACGAATAAGGTTGATGACGATGACGACTGCACTCTGCGCAAAAAATCTTTCCAAGACTTATGGTCAGGGTGAGCTGGCTGTGCAGGTTTTATTTGAGGTGAACTTAGAAGTCACTCCGGGTGAAAAATTGGCGATTGTCGGAGCCTCAGGTTCAGGCAAGAGTACTTTATTGCATTTATTGGGTGGCCTAGATCATGCCAGTGATGGTGAAGTTCATTTGGCGGGGCATGCGCTCAATCAATTATCCGAGTCGCAACTCAATCAAGTGCGCAATCAGCATTTAGGCTTTATTTATCAGTTTCATCATTTGCTGGCTGAGTTCAGTGCCATAGACAATGTTGCGATGCCATTGAGGATTCGAGGAATGGGGCATCAAGAGGCGCGAGATCTTGCTCGGGAGATGTTGGTCAAAGTAGGGTTGTCTCATCGCATGGATCATCGCCCAGCGGCGCTGTCGGGCGGGGAGCGTCAGCGAGTGGCAGTGGCCCGAGCCTTGGTTACCAAGCCCAGTTGTGTTTTAGCGGATGAACCCACGGGTAATCTAGATGCAGAAACGGCCGACGCCGTCTTTGATTTGATGTTGGAATTGGCAAAAAGCCAAGGGACTGCTTTTGTGATTGTGACGCATGATGCTGCTCGTGCGGCCAGATGCGACAGGATTCTGCGTTTAGACCACGGTATTTTGAAGGCGATTTAAGATGGCCTTGTGTTTAGATACACACTGTCATCTGGATGCGAATGAATTTGCCAATGATCTAGATGCAGTGATTCAAAGAGCTGCTCAAGTAGGCGTTCATGGTGTCTTAATCCCTGCTGTGCAGGCGAAAGACTTTGAAGCGGTGGCTTCATTGGCGCACCAGGCTGCTTTGCATCTGCCTGCAACTTGTTATACCTTGGGCATTCATCCGATTTACACGCCTTGGGCGAAAGAGTCCGATATGGATATTTTGCGAAAGGCCGTCAGGCAGGCTATGTCTGACCCCCGATTTGTGGGTATTGGTGAAATTGGTCTAGATTATTTTTTACCGGAATTGGATGCGCACCAACAAGCCTTCTTTTTTGAGGCGCAATTAAACCTTGCTCAAGAATTCAAACTGCCCGTTATTTTGCATGTTAGAAGATCGCAAGATGCCATCTTGAAAGCTCTGCGTACCAGAAAAATTTCGGGTGGCATTGCTCATGCATTCAATGGCAGCTTTCAGCAAGCAGAGCAGTTCATCCAATTAAATTTTGCGATGGGCTTTGGTGGTGCGATGACATTTTCCAGGGCTTTACAAATTCGTCGATTGGCCACTGAGCTTCCGATTGAGCATATTGTTTTAGAAACCGATGCACCAGATATCCCACCTGCATGGTTGAACTCACAAGTTAATCGACGCAATGAACCTGGCGAATTGCCTCAGATTTCATCTATCTTGGCTGAGCTTCGAGCTACTTTGATCACCCAAACACAGTCTCAGTGCGCTCAAAATGCTCTGCGTGTTATTCCTCGCTGGGCTGATCTAGTTTCTGCTCAAGCTCCTTACCTCGTTCATCAAGCGTAGTTCCTTTGCGATTGTTATTGGCGGCATTTCTTGCCGGGGAATCTCTTTTACTTTTTTTGCCAAAGCTTCCAAACACAGAAGTCTGGTGGGCACTGTTCATATCTGCTGGGATGATGCTCGGAGTATTGGGCTTCATTAAGGTTTTTAGACAATTGATTGACCATTTCATGGTCAAAGCAATTGGGATCTTAGCTTGGGTTTGGATTTTATTTGTGCTTGGTTTAGCTTGGTCAGCTTATCTGACTCAGCAACGACTTTCCAACGATTTGCCTGTTGAATTGGAAGGGGTCACTTTATTGGTCACTGGGGTGGTGGATGGTCTACCTGGCTTAGGCGATCAATCTCTGAGGTTTACATTTGCTGTAGAGGCCGCGCAATTAGAAGATGATTCTTTAACAATTGATTTGAAGCATTTCCCCAAACGTCTCTCTTTGGGGTGGTATCCAGGTTGGCGAGGTGAGGTCACTCTACCCGTGATCAAGCCTGGCCAACGATGGCAATTGCCAGTAGTTTTAAAGAGGGCTCACGGCCTCATGAATCCTCATGGATTTGATTTTGAGCGCTGGATGTTTCAGCAGAATCTGGGAGCTACTGGATCAGTGAAAGCAAGTGCAAAAGGTTTGCCACGATCTTGGCGACCCACATTAATCAAAGAATTTCATCTTACTTTTACAACTTTTGTTGAGTTGACTCGTTGGCATCTTCGCGAAAGGATTAAGCAAGCAGCCCCCGAAGATGCGAGGTATGTGGGCGTATTGATTGCTCTGGTCATGGGAGAGCAAAACGCCATCGCTCAAGACGATTGGAAAGTCTTTAATGCCACAGGCATTGGTCATCTTATTTCGATTTCAGGACTTCATGTCACGATGCTCGCAGGGATGGGAGCTGTACTAGCGAATCGTTTGTGGCGCAGAAAATCTTTGCCGATGATCTGTGCCGCACAAAAAGTAGGTGCTCTATGTGGTTTCTTGGTGGCTTTAATTTATACCTGGTTAGCTGGATTTCAAATTCCTGCGCAGCGCACCATGTACATGGTGGGTGTTGTGGCCTTTGCTGTTTGGATGGGGCGTATTACCAGGGCATTTGATATTTGGTGGTGGGCCTTGTTCATCGTTTTGTTTTTGGACCCATGGGCCGCCTATACCCCTGGTTTTTGGTTGTCATTTGGAGCTGTGGCAGCTATTTTGTTCGCTATGCCAGGGCAAGATGGCTTGTCAGAGTATGGTTACTCTCGCTCACAACGATGGTGGCAATCATTTAAAGAAGCCAGTCGCGTTCAAGCGGTGGTGACACTGGCTTTATTGCCATTGACTTTGTATTGGTTCTCACAATTTTCATTGGTTTCACCTTTGGCGAATGCTTTTGCAATTCCTTTGGTGAGCTTTATCGTGACACCTTTTGCGATGCTGGGGGCTGTATTGCCAAGCCCCTTAAGTCAAGTGACTCTTTGGATAGCCCACACATGCATGGAGTTGGTTGGATGGTTTTTAAATCCGATGGCCACTTGGTTTTGGTCGGTGGCTTATTTTGCCCAACCTCATTGGATTTGGATGGTGATATCCAGTTTGGGGATCTTGTATGCGATTCGTCCAGGCCCTTTGCTCAAAACTTATCGAAGTCGACTGCTGGGTTTGTGTTGTTGCATTCCTTTATTGCTTCCCAAGACTCACTCATTGAATGAAGGGGATTTTCGTGTCACGGTTCTAGATGTGGGTCAAGGTACGGCAGTATTGGTGGAAACTAAAACCAAGCGATTGCTCTATGACACTGGTCCTAAGACATCCCCAGTATCGGATGCAGGGGAAAGGAATGTGTTGCCTTTTTTAAGAGGTGAAGGCATTTCATTCATTGATCGCTTGGCCATCAGTCACAAAGACACAGACCACGTGGGTGGGGCACTCAGCCTTTTAAAAAGTATTCAATTCAATGACCTGATAGGTACTTTGCCAGAGTGGCATTTCTTGGTTAGAAAAGCCAAGGAGCTCAAGTTGCCAGCTTTACCGTGTCAAGCTGGACAGTCTTGGAGATGGGATGGTGTTTTATTCAAAGTTTGGCATCCAGAATCTGAAACAAGCTTTGCCGCTATGCACCATTCTGGTAAGCCTAATGCACTAAGTTGTGTCATTGAGGTCAGAAATGACCATTATTCATTTTGGCTGACAGGTGATGTGGAGAAGGGGGGTGAGTTTCTTATTGCCAATGAATACAAGGCTTCAGACAAGGTGGCATCAATATTGCTTGTACCGCACCATGGTAGTGCTACATCGTCATCTGAAATCTTTCTGGACACGCTTGCCCCAAATTGGGCAGTGGTTCAGGCAGGTTACCGAAATCGGTACAAGCACCCCAATAAAAAAGTGGTTGAGCGTTACGTTGAACGAGCTATTCCCATTTTGGAAAGCACCCATACCGGAGCTCAAATATGGGAATTTAAGGGAGCAGATGTATCGCGCAAAGACTGGCGGGAAGTTCAACGAAGGACTTGGCATCAATAGTTGTAAAAGCTGTGGGAGTAGCAGATGGTTATAGATAAAAAATTGCCCTTTGATGAGATGTCCTTGGATGATGTCACTCAAAACTTTAAGGATCCTCAGGTATCTCGGTTCCATTACCAAAAATTTGCACAATGGCTAAGTCAGCAAGGTGAGTCATATCTCAGCGCCCGTAGGGAAGAAGCAGATTTAATGTTTCGTCGAGTCGGCATTACTTTTGCGGTTTACGGTGAGAGTGCAGGCACTGAGAGAACTATTCCATTTGACATCGTACCCAGAATTTTTCCAGCCTCTGAGTGGAGTCGTCTTGAAGCAGGTCTGCGGCAGCGGGTCACAGCATTGAATATGTTTTTGCATGATGTGTATCACGAACAGCACATTTTGAAAGCAGGTGTTATCCCCAAAGAGCAAGTATTAAACAATGCTCAATTCAGGCCAGAGATGATGGGGGTTGATGTTCCGATGAACACCTATGCACATATTGCAGGGATTGACATTGTGAGAGCAACTCACGGTGAAAACACGGGCGAATTCTTTGTCTTAGAAGATAACTTGCGTGTGCCATCGGGCGTTTCGTACATGTTAGAAAACCGCAAAATGATGATGCGTTTATTCCCTGAATTATTTGCGCAACATCGCGTAGCACCTGTAGCGCATTATCCAGACTTGTTGTTGGATACCTTGCGCCAAGCGGCGCCTCATCAAAATGCCAACCCAACAGTGGTGGTTTTAACCCCTGGAATGTACAACTCAGCATACTTTGAGCATGCATTCTTGGCTCAGCAAATGGGGGTTGAATTGGTGGAAGGTAAAGATTTGTTTGTTCAAAAAGACATTCTTTACATGAGAACGACCCAAGGGGCTAAAAAGGTAGATGTCATTTACCGTCGTGTGGATGATGACTTTTTAGATCCTGAGGTCTTCCGTTCTGACTCGGCTTTAGGTTCATTTGGATTGATGAGGGCTTATAAAGCAGGCAATGTCGCAATTTGTAATGCGATTGGTACGGGGGTGGCTGATGACAAATCAATTTATCCCTATGTGCCGGACATGATTCGTTTCTATTTGGATGAAGATCCTCTGATTGCTAACGTTCCTACCTATATGTGCCGCAAGCCTCATGATTTGAAATATGTCTTAGATCACATTGCAGAACTGGTGGTGAAGGAGGTTCATGGAGCTGGCGGGTATGGCATGTTGGTAGGCCCAGCATCTACTCAAGCTGAGATTGCTCAATTCAAAGAAAAGGTCAAAGCCAATCCGGCGGGTTACATCGCTCAACCAACTTTGGCTTTATCCACCTGTCCAACTTATGTGGATTCGGGGATTGCTCCTCGTCACATTGATTTGCGACCGTTTGTGTTGTCTGGCAAAGAAATTCGCATGGCACCCGGTGGTTTGACTCGAGTGGCACTCAAAGAAGGTTCCTTGGTGGTGAACTCCTCTCAAGGGGGTGGTACCAAAGATACCTGGGTCTTAGAACACTAAAAATAAGGAGATAAAAATGCTATCAAGAACAGCCGATCATCTTTATTGGATGTCACGTTACACCGAGCGTGCCGAGAATACTGCTCGGATGCTCGACGTGAATTATCAGATGTCATTATTGCCACAGTCGGCAGAAGTTTCCGAGCGCGCTTGGAGGTCTTTATTGGAAATCTCTGAGTTAACGAGTGCATTTGATGCCAATTATGTTTTGATGTCACCCAAGGACGTGATTCATTTCATGGTGAGCGACATGAATAATCCATCTTCCATCATGTGTTGCTTACAAGCGGCGAGAGAAAATGCCCGTGCTGTGAGGGGTTCAATGACCACTGAATTATGGGAGACCATCAATACTACGTGGCTAGAAGCCCAGAAAAAAATGCGTGATGGCATTTTAGACAGTGCGCCTTCTGAGTTTTTTGAGTGGGTAAAGTTCCGTTCTCATCAAACCCGGGGTGTTCAGCATGGCACCATGGTTCGTGATGAAGTATTTCATTTCATCCGTTTGGGTACTTTTTTAGAGCGGGCCGATAACACGGCTCGTCTATTGGATGTTAAGTCTCTCACTGCAGAGCACATGCGAGAACAGGGCCACGATTCCGTCGATGATTTCTATTATTGGGCAGCTATTCTCAGATCAGTCTCTGCTTTTGAAATTTATCGCAAAGTCTATCGTGACGTCATTACTCCCGAGCGCGTGGCTGAGCTTTTGATTCTTCGCTCTGATATGCCTCGGTCCCTATCTGCCTGCATGAATGAAGTAGTGGATATATTGGGGAAGATTAAAAATTCTCAATCCAGCAAAACCATCACTCAAGCCAGGAACTTGCTGGCTGAATTAAGAGATTCGCGCATTCAGGAAATTTTAGGACTTGGATTGCACGTATTCTTGACGCATTTCCTTGAGCGAGTGAATGCAGTCGGAACGGGAATCAGTCGAGACTTTTTGTTGCCGATTGAAGAAATGGCGGCTTAATCCCGATGACTTAAGGGTCGCTACAGAAGTGTGGCGATATTGGCAATACAACACAAGATGATTTTTATTAACGACTAGGGCTTTATGACGTATTGCATTGCGATTCGATTGGATCAAGGTTTGGTGTTTTTATCTGACAGCAGAACCAACGCGGGTGTGGACGCTGTTTCTAATTTTAGAAAGATGGCCATCTTTAAGAATGAAGGCGATCGTGTGATGGTCTTGATGTCAGCAGGAAATTTGGCCATTACTCAAGCGGTTCGACATTATTTAAATCACCCTGAGCCTGATAGCCCCAGTATTTGGAATGCATCTACTTTATTCGATGCTGCGCAGGTTCTTGGGGATATTGTGCGCAAGGTTCGTGATCGAGATGCAGAAGAGTTACAAAAGTCTGGCATTGAGTTCAATATCAATCTGATTTTTGGTGGGCAGATTAAAGGGCAGGCACCCTCGATCTTTCAAGTCTATGCGGCAGGTAATTTCATTGAGGCTACCGTTGAAACCCCTTATTTTCAGATTGGTGAGGCCAAATATGGAAAACCCATTCTTGATCGGGTCATCACTCAAGAGACTCCATTAAAAGAAGCGGCCAAATGTGCATTGATTTCGATGGATTCGACAATTAAGTCGAATATTTCAGTTGGGTTGCCTTTGGATCTATTGATTTATCCCAAGGATGATTTAAAAACTGATCATTTATTGGTGATTGACGAAAAAAATGAATATTTCAAGATGATTCACGAAACTTGGGGTAAGCGATTGCGCCAAATTTTCTCTGAGATTGAAGATCCAGTCTGGTAAAGGCTTTCTGGGGTCATTTTTGACCCCGCAATGAATTTTTGAACATTCTTTCTGGGTGTCGCTATAATTGCGTATTACCCACTAAGCATATTC
>JALRCP010000010.1 GCA_023257325.1 Polynucleobacter sp.
CGAATAGGCGTTAAAGTTTATGGCGGTCAAGCCATCAACGCAGGCGGCATCATTGTTCGTCAACGCGGTACACGCGTTCACCCTGGTGTGAACGTGGGTTGTGGCAAAGACCACACATTGTTCGCATTGGTGGATGGTCATGTCCAATTTGGTGTGAAGGGTGCAGCGAAAAAAGCTTTCGTTTCTGTACTTCCGAGTGCTTAATTAGCCTTAACTGAGATAACGAAGAATATTCAGAACTCAGCATAAGGCCTCGCCCAACAGCGAGGCCTTTTTTATTGGATCTTATGAAATTTATTGACGAAGCTCGTATTGAAGTAGTTGCTGGCCATGGTGGTTCCGGCAGTGCTTCCATGCGTCGTGAAAAATTCATTGAGTTTGGTGGACCTGACGGTGGTGATGGTGGTCGGGGCGGTAGCGTCTATGCAATCGCAGATAGAAATATCAATACCTTGGTGGATTACCGTTTTGCGAAAAAACATTTGGCTCAAAATGGTGAGCCTGGTCGTGGTTCTGACTGTTATGGCAAAGCGGGTGAAGACATTGAGTTGCGCATGCCGGTCGGCACAATCATTCATGACATGGATACCAACGAAGTCATTGCTGATTTGACTTACCACGGGCAACGTTTGTGCTTGGCAAAAGGCGGCGCGGGCGGTTGGGGTAACTTGCATTTCAAGAGCAGTACCAATCGAGCCCCCAGGCAAAAGACCAATGGTTTGCCTGGCGAAGAACATAAGTTGAGACTTGAGCTAAAAGTCTTGGCGGACGTTGGCTTACTCGGCATGCCCAACGCTGGTAAATCAACCTTGATTACGGCTGTGTCTAATGCGCGTCCCAAAATTGCAGACTATCCATTCACGACTTTGCACCCTAATTTGGGTGTTGTCAGAGTAGGGGCTGAGCGCAGTTTTGTGATTGCTGATATTCCAGGCTTGATTGAGGGTGCAGCTGAAGGTGCTGGTTTAGGGCATCGTTTCTTAAGACATTTGCAGCGCACGAATTTGTTATTGCATTTGGTTGATATGGCGCCGTTTGATGAGAGCGTTGACATTGTTGCTGAAGCCAAAGCGATTGTGAATGAACTCAAAAAATACGATGAGTCTTTGTATGACAAACCTCGTTGGTTGGTTTTAAACAAAGTGGACATGATTCCTGCGGATGAGCGTTCTGCCAAAGTAAAAGCATTTATCAAAGCGTATGGCTGGAAGGGCCCCGTCTTTGAAATTTCAGCATTGACCGGTGAGGGTTGCCAACAACTTTGTTATGCCATTCAAACTGATTTGGATGCTAAAAAAGCACAGCGTGATCAAGCTGAAGAACATGATGCGGATGTTCGTTTTCAGAACAAAGATGTTGATGATGAAGAAATTAACGATTAATTAAAAGAATGGGTCGTGAAGGAGTTGTGGGTGAGTAAAGCAATACAAAGTGCTGAATGCATTGTGATCAAAGTAGGTTCAACCTTGGTGACCAATCGTGGTCAAGGGCTTGATCATGAGGCAATTGGTCGTTGGGCTGAACAAATGGCGACTTTACGTACCATGGGTAAACAAGTGGTGATGGTTAGCTCGGGTGCCATTGCAGAAGGTATGCAGCGTTTAGGTTGGGCAAAAAGACCCACTGATATTCATGAATTACAAGCGGCTGCTGCTGTCGGTCAAATGGGTTTGGTACAGGTGTATGAGACTTGCTTTGCTAAATTTGGTATTCGTACCGCCCAAGTTTTGTTGACCAATGCTGACTTAGCTGATGAACAACGTTACCAAAATGCCCGCATGACATTGTTGACGCTTTTAAAGCATGGCGTGGTGCCAATCATCAATGAAAACGACACGGTGGTCACTGATGAAATTAAGTTTGGTGATAACGATACTTTAGGTGCTTTGGTGACTAATTTGATTGAAGCGGATGCCTTGATTATTTTGACTGATCAAGGAGGCCTCTACAGTGCCGATCCACGTCAAGATAAAACAGCAACTCTGATTCAGGAAGCTCAAGCAGGCGATCAGTCTTTGGAGTTGATGGCCGGTGGCGCTGGCAGTGATATTGGTAAAGGTGGCATGTTGACCAAAGTTTTGGCCGCCAAATTGGCTGCGCAATCAGGTGCAAGCACCGTCATTGCTTCAGGTTTAGAACAAGATGTGTTGGTGCGCCTGGCCAAGGGCGAGTCAATCGGTACTCAACTCACGGCCAAAAAATAAGCAATCAAACAATCATCGCTTTAAGGTTTAAGCAAAGGAATGATTTCTTTTGCGCTTCTGCGAGGGATGGCGTTATCACAAAACGCATCTCTGACTAAAGCGGCGTGATAAGAGTTGTAACTGGTATTTCTAATCCCTTGCCAACGGCTGTTGGCTGATTTGCTCCACTTGCCATCGGATTGCATCGTGGCATAAAGGCGCCATTCATATTTTTCGCACCGAATTCCTTCGTAAGTGACTTGCTTAGCCCCACTCGGTGTTGTAATGACAATCACATAGCGAATCACTTCATCTTTACCAAAAGCAATGGATGGAGCATCCAAAGCAAATTGAAGTTGCGTGGTTGAAGAAACATAAAACGGTTTTAAATCTTTGGAGGGTGGCGCTGTCGGAATTTCAACTTCTATCTCATGCCAAAAACGAGGCGCATCCCAATCATCCTCATCCGCAGGATCTAAAGTCTTGTATTGCGCACTAGACAATGAACTCGCCAACATGA
>JALRCP010000022.1 GCA_023257325.1 Polynucleobacter sp.
AGTTAGCGCGGAAGTTACCGCCACCATCCATCACATGCTTGCTGGTGTCATAAAGATTTGGGCTACCTGGATGCTTCATCTCAGGCGTACCGTAGCATGGCCATGGCAAACCAAAGTAGTCGCCAGTAGTATCGTAGCCAGTCACTGGATCTTTACCACCCTTAGATTTCAATGTTTTCACATCAAAAACATGCATCATGCGCATGTGTGCCTTTAAGCGCTCTGGTGAATGGCCAGAATAACCAATGGTCCAAACTGTCTTATTGATTTCACGCAAGATGGACTCAACTTCTGGCTCTTTCCATTCTTTACCAGCAAATTTACTCTTAAGCATCTTGTAGTTCTTTGACAACTCATTGCCAAAGCCAAGCTTGTCAGCCATTGCTTGCATGATGACGTGGTCAGGAACTGACTCAAACAATGGGTCAATGACTTTTTCACGCCACTGAACTGAGCGGTTAGACGCTGTCGCTGAACCACTTGTCTCAAATTGAGTTGCAGCAGGCAACAAGTAAACCGCACGATCCTTGTTTACTTGAGCGCCTTCAACTTGCATTGCGGCCATCGCAGCAGTAGCACTTGGATATGGATCAACCACAACCAAGAGCTCTAACTTGTCCATGGCTTTCTTCATGTCAAGACCACGAGTTTGTGAGTTTGGAGCATGACCCCAGAAGAACACGCCCTTCACATTGTTGTCTTGATCAATCAAGTCATTCTTTTCAAGTACCGCATCCACCCAACGTGACACTGTCGTACCTGACTTTTCCATCATGTTTGGCGCATATTGAGCTTTGATCCACTCATAGTCAACACCCCAAACACCAGCGAAGTGTTTCCAAGAACCCGCTGCCAAGCCATAGTAACCAGGCAATGAGTCTGGGTTAGGACCTACGTCAGTTGCACCTTGAACGTTGTCGTGACCACGGAAAATGTTCGCACCACCACCACTCTTACCAATGTTGCCCAAGGCCAATTGCAAGATGCAAGATGCACGGACCATCGCGTTACCGATCGTGTGTTGAGTTTGACCCATACACCATACGATCGTACCTGGACGGTTTTCGTGCAAAGTTTTCGCCACTTGATACATCTGCGCTTCAGGAACCCCGCAAGCTTCTTCAACTTTTGCTGGCGTCCATTTTTCAAGCACATCCTTCTTAACCTCTTCCATGCCGTATACACGGTCGTTAATGTACTTCTTGTCTTCCCAACCGTTTTTAAAGATGTGATAAAGAACACCAAACAAGAATGGAATGTCTGTACCTGAACGAATACGCACGTATTGATCTGCTTTTGCAGCTGTTCGTGTGTAACGAGGATCCACCACAATCATCTTGCAACCAGATTCCTTAGCATGCAACATGTGCAACACAGAAACTGGGTGAGCTTCAGCAGCGTTTGAACCAATGTAGATAGCAGCCTTAGAGTTCTGCATATCGTTATAGCTATTGGTCATCGCACCATAACCCCAAGTATTCGCTACACCCGCAACTGTGGTTGAGTGACAAATACGCGCTTGGTGGTCAGTGTTATTTGTACCAAAGAAAGAAACAAATTTACGAAGTAAGTAAGCTTGTTCGTTGTTGTACTTTGAAGAACCAATGAAGAACAAAGAATCTGGACCAGAAGTCTTCTTCAAACTCTTCATCTTGGCAGTGATTTCATCTAATGCCTGATCCCAGCTGATTTTTTCGTACTTGCCGTTCACAAGTTTCATTGGGTATTTCAAGCGGAATTCACCGTGACCATGCTCACGAATCGCTGCACCTTTTGCACAGTGAGCACCTAAGTTAATAGGAGAATCAAACACGGGCTCTTGACGAGTCCACACACCGTTTTCAACCACAGCGTCAATGGCGCAGCCCACTGAGCAGTGTGTACAAACTGTGCGTTTCACTTCGATTTTTCCTTTGCCATCAGGCTTAGCACCACCAGATGCTTTGGCTTTTTGCACCAAAGTCAACTGTGATGCAGCCAAACCCACACCCACGCCCACGCCTGAGCGCTTGAGGAAAGTACGGCGATCCATCATTGGAATCGCTGATTGAAGACTACGCGCTAAGCTTCCAACCATTTGGACTGAATGGCGTGATGCTGCAGCAACTTGATTTGATGATTTACGAATGAGACTCATGGTTAGACCCTTTAAGAATCAAGAGAAATAAAAAACGCTCGTTGAAAAATCAAACGAGCGTAGTTTTGTAGTATTTGCGAACGTGATCAGACAGCTTGTAACCTTTTGTGTCTTCGATCAAGTTTGAGGCTTGCTCAGCAATCGCAGTTCCGACAGGGGTTTGAGAAACTACTGCCACTGCACCCGCAGCAACACCCGCTGTGACAAAGAATTTTCTGCGTGAATCTTTGTGTTTGTTTTCACTCATGTCCATCTCCTATTAATTTTTTTGCATTACTAAATTACAAAAGTAATACTTGCATTTATGAATTAACTATAAACCTTTCTAATTTTTTTTGCACAAGAGAAATCAAATACTTGACTAGGGATTTCCCTGATAAATTGGCACTGAAACATCTGATTTTTATAACGAAGTTTTTGGCGCTTATTCAACCATGTCCATGGCATAAGCCTCAACCTCAAAAAAAGCTTTGGCTAAGGCGGCCACCGACCTGTAATGCTTAGCCAAAGGATGGATTTCTATTGCATCGCACAATTCTTGCACCCAAGCTCGCATGTGCTCGTCATAAAACTTTTTCTGCTGAGTTAGGTTTGCAATCGACAAGTCATCACCCGCAATCAGATAACGCATCACTTCGCACAATGAAGCAATGTGATCTTCACTCTCAGTGACATTTTCTGCGGCCTCAAGACCCAATTCTTCCAAAGAGTCTCTGAGACGCACCAAAGGCTTTTCATTCATAAAGCCTGCTTGGTAATAAGAACCATACAAAAAGATCTCTGGTTTACCAATTCCGATGAATAGCTCTTGATATTCTTCAGCCCACTCTTTTGCTGACGATGAAGAGGCTACTTGAACCAAACCATCCCAGGCCTGAGTCAGTGCCGCAGTGACTGGAGCATCAGCACCAGTTCCATAAGCTGCAGATGCAGCGATGCGATGAAGCAAGTCATCATCCGGTGCTTTGAAAAATAGGAGCGCTAATAAACCGTAAAGATCTGCACGAGCCACATCTTCTTCTAAGCCGTCGGTGCTTAAAGGCGTTACCTCTTGATTCAAATTTTTATCCATATCACTCATTAAACAATGTCATTGTCATTAGGTTTATTCATCATATCGATCACACGGCAATCGCTACACATCTTGAGACGCTCCATTGCTTCACCGGAGAAAGCTGCATGCAAGGACAGCTTACCCAGCATCAACTCAACCATTTTTAAAGTGCCAAACGGTTTGCCACAACTCACGCAATGAAATGGTTTGGTTTCATTTAAAACCACAGTCTTTTTTCTAATTTCTGAGGTTTGTAAACGAGGTATCAAAGTAATCGCATTTTCTGGGCAAGTTTTGACACACAAGCCACATTGAACACAGTTTCGTTCAATCATTGATAACTGCGGTGCATCTGGGTTATCTCTCAAAGCACTCTCGGGACAGGCTCCTACACAAGACATACATAAAGTACAAGCGTCTTGATTGACTGCCAATCCACCAATCGGCGAACCCTTTGCCAGCATTAAGGGTTGTTCAGCTGTCACCTTCTTACTGGCATGTTGCATTAAATGTTCTAAAGCCGCCTCAAGGGTTTCACGCTTTTCTGTGGCGAAAGCAAAGGTGGCCACTGGACACAAGGCTGATTTGGAACCCAAGCGATTCACCTGCAAATCCAACTGAATGGCATCATCTGTTTGCAATAAGATGACAGCCTCTTTTGCATAACCCAAACCCTCTAAAAGAGATTGCGCTAAGTTGACTTGGGCCATCATCGCTTCGCGATATTCAGGGGCTTCTTCTCCACTTAAAAGAATAGCTACTTGAGCATAACCATGTGCCAAACTGGCCAACCAGAAGTCAAGCCCTGTTGAGGCGCTGTGGTGCAACCCGAATGGAATTAAATGTGCAGGCAAGCCTTTAACCTTAGATCGTTGAGTCGCAGCGAGTCGTCCTAATGTTTGAATCAACTCTTGCCCTTGTGTATCACTATGTAATAACAAGCTGGGTGCATTTTTCGCGCCAGCAGCCTGATATGCCTTGGCCATTGTTTTAACCTGTTGACCCAAGTAAGGCACACCTGGATAGTTGTAACGCATGGCACCTGATGGACAAACCGTCGCGCAAGCACCACACCCCATGCAGAGATTTGGATTAACTTTAACGATGCCCTTGCCATCTCTAAATTGAGATTCAATGGCAGAAGTTGAACAAACATCTACGCAAGCAGAACAACCAATTTGACCATTGCGCCCATGAGCACAAATTTTTTCGTTGTAAGCGAAAAATTTAGGTTTTTCAAATTCACCAACCATGCCCATTAATTCTGATGCAGCAACCGCCTGATCAAGTGGATCTGACTGAGGCGCAAAGTAACCTTGTGGTGGCTGACTCATCTTAAAAATGGGTTCTTTGGATAAATCAAAAATCAAATCCCATGATTCAGTTCTACTGCGATCAATTCGATCAAAATTAATTGCTCCAATGGTGTTACAAGCTTTAACGCAAGCGCGATGACTCTTGCATTTTTGAAGATCAATTTGATAGCTCAAATCAATGGCGTTTTCTGGGCAAGCATCAACACATGCTCCACAGCGCGTACACAACTCTAAGTCAATGGGGTTTTCTTGCTCCCACTCAACAAAAAAAGCGCCTAAATATCCCTTCAAACTTTTGACTTTGCCACTGTAGACCGGAAACTCTCTGAGCTCGGGCAGATCACCACCGTCCGTACAAAGAACTCCTACACTCAGATTTTTGGATAAACGCTGCGCCCACTGAATGGCAGCATTACCAGGTCCAATAATTAAAACTCGACCACTACTCTGATAACTGACTGTGTTCACAGGATCTGGGGCTGGCAAGGAAGCCTTTGCCAACAAAGCAGCAATTTTAGGCATCGCATTTTTGGCATCCGCAGACCACCCACCTGTCTCACGAATATTGACAAACTGAATAGGGGCAACCAGAGCTTTCTCTTGCTCCGAAGCCACTTCATCAAACAAACGCTTTTCTTGGGTGCACGCCAGAACCAATTCATCAGGACCTTGACTGGCGCTAATGAAGGTACCCACCTCTTGTCGGCACAATGCCTGACTCAATGAGATTTCTTTAGATTCAACCCCCAGACCCTTGGCAATTTGCACAATGTCTAAGGGCATGGTCTGATTACAACTGCAAACGAGCGTCTTCTTTGTCATCCTCTACCTTTGGCCTTTCGGCTCTAACCTTTACGGCTTTTTTTGTTTATTCACCAGCTTTATTGGCTGATTTAATTGATGAAGTACTTGATACCTTCGGCATTTCTTCATTGGATTCTAAACCGCTTGATTTTGCCGAATCTTGAGTATTTATGTCACTAGGGCTTTCATCAGGGGCTGGCTCAGAAACCTGACCATCAGGCGTGTTGGAATTTTCAAGAGTTGTTTCACCACTTTCAAGAGCTTGAAGGCGACGCTGGTAATCCTCTTGATCCAATCGCTCAGCCTCCAGATCAGCCAACTTTTCTTCCGCCGTTTTAAATAAACCCAACATTTTGGATTGATTTAGTTTTTTAAGCATTTCCAATGGAATTGGGTCTGGCTTGGAATAATCATCAATGTAGATATCCAAGCCATCCATGATGTTGTAGCGCGGATCAGAAAAGAGTTTTTGCAATGCAGCCTGCTGAACATTCGGATCAATGCCTGGTTTGACGTATGCCGAGAAATCAGAATCCTTAGTAAGCTTTAAAACATCTTCTAAAGTCGGCGCAGCGGCGGGTACGGTCTCAGGACTGGCTTTTGATGAATCTTGTGGAACCTTTGGTTCTTGAGGATGAGTAGCTTGATCAGATGACTGTTGAGCCAAATCCTTAGAATTGTTTTCAGCAGGATTTTTTTCGACTTTTGCTTGGGTATCTTTGACCTCAGCCTCAATTCCTGCTTTTTTTTGCGCCCAGCGATTCAAAAATCCTGCCATCAGTTGGCCTCATCTTTAGGTCGATAAGCACCTTTGAAAGATGCAGGACGTGCACGCTTCTTAGGCTCTGGTTTGTAATTTTCCTGAACGAAATTAGAAAGCCACGCCGAAGTCTCTGAATCAAGCGGGACATTTTCAACAGTTTCACCACCATCCAATAAACGTCCAGCCTCGTTATAACTAACGCTTAGGAAATGAGGGACCGCAATTGGATCATCTCCATCGGGATGATCTTCCAAGCGCCACATCACAAACCAAGCCGGATTTGTTGATGTGGCGTTCAAATAGTAACCTTCAGCCTCGTCTTTAAATAGCTCAAGCTCAAAGCCCGTAAACAGCCACTGCTCTGACTTATCATCCCGACGCATACAAGTGGCTGGCCGATTTGATAAAACATAGTCAGGTGTTTTGTGTGAGAACTGCCCAATATCAAAAACCACTTCATCCAAGGTCCAACGATAGGATTGCCAAGGGTTATCGATAAACTCCTTACGCATCACAATCGCAAGCTGTAACTTCATGATTTATGTATTTTGAACAACAATACTTGGGAATTTACTGCTCATGTCCTTAGACATTTCAGCCACTTGAATGGCGATCTTGCGAGCAATCGTTTTATAAATCGCACTGATGGCACCATCAGGATCAGCGACGACTGTTGGTCGACCTGAATCCGCTTGTTCACGAATCGATAAATTCAGTGGCAAGCTACCTAAAAAGTCCACTTTGTATTCTTCACACATTTTTTTGCCCCCATCCTGACCAAAAATATGTTCTTGATGATTACAGTTTGGACAAACATAAATACTCATGTTCTCAACGATTCCAATAATTGGGATACCCACTTTCTCAAACATTTTGAGGCCCTTACGAGCGTCTAATAAGGCAATGTCTTGCGGTGTAGTCACAATCACAGCCCCTGTGACAGGAACCTTTTGAGACAGAGTCAACTGAATATCCCCTGTACCCGGAGGCATGTCGACAATTAAATAATCCACGTCACGCCAATTGGTTTGACGAAGTAATTGTTCAAGCGCCGATGTCACCATCGGTCCACGCCAAACCATCGGACTATCCGGATCAATCAAAAAACCTATGGAACTTGCTTGGAGACCATGCCCCTCCATGGGCTCAATGGTGTTTTCAGCGATCGATTCGGGTCGACCTGTGATACCCAACATCATTGGCTGGCTCGGACCATAAATATCAGCATCCAAGATGCCCACAGTCGCGCCTTCAGCCGCCAACGCCAGGGCCAAGTTCACGGCCGTAGTTGACTTACCTACACCACCCTTACCGCTTGAGACTGCGATGACATTTTTGACATTGGGCAACAACTTCACCCCTCGCTGGACCGTGTGCGCCACAATGTTCATGGTGACATTGACGCTGACGTTTTTCACACCAGGCAACTCTCTTAGGGCGGTAATAACCAACTTCCGTATAAGGTCAATCTGACTTTTGGCGGGGTAAGCTAATACGACATCCAAGCTGACATCAGCACCATCAACCTTGATATTTTTGGCTGATTTTGAGGAAACCAAATCTTTGCCAGTATTAGGATCTATAACGCTTTTCAGCGCATTTTGTATGTTTTCTACCGATAAAGTCACAACTATCTCCTGATGCTTTTTTTGTTTTTTCAGCTCTCAACTATATCCGCAGACTAAAATCTGTGTCTATGCGTCAAATTTTAGTTACTTCCGCCCTTCCTTATGCCAACGGCCAAATTCATATTGGTCACCTGGTTGAGTACATTCAAACCGATATTTGGGTTCGCTTCCAAAGGATGCGTGGCCACGAAGTTCATTATGTAGGGGCAGACGATACGCATGGTACTCCTATCATGTTGCGTGCCGAAAAAGAAGGCATCAGCCCTCAGGAGCTGATTGCCAAGGTTTGGCAAGAACATAAAAGAGATTTTGATGATTTTTTAATTTCTTTTGACAACTACTATTCCACTGATAGCGCTGAGAATAAGAAATTATCTGAAGAAATTTATCTCAAACTGCGTGATGCTGGTTTGATTGAAAAGCGTGCCATTGAACAAGCCTACGACCCTGTTAAAGAGATGTTTTTGCCAGATCGCTTTATCAAAGGGGAATGTCCAAAATGTGGCGCTAAAGACCAGTATGGCGACTCTTGTGAAAAATGTGGTGCCACATATGCGCCGACTGACCTCAAAAATCCGTTTTCTGTGGTGAGTGGCGCTACCCCAATCCGTAAAGTATCTGACCATTACTTCTTCAAATTATCTGACCCAAGATGCGAGACCTTTTTAAGAGAATGGACTCAGGTCAAAACCCCTTTGCAAGCAGAAGCTCGCAACAAGATGAAAGAATGGGTGGGCGAACCTGGTGAAAGTAAATTGGGTGATTGGGATATTTCAAGAGACGCACCCTATTTTGGTTTTGAAATACCTGACGCTCCAGGAAAGTACTTTTATGTTTGGCTCGATGCTCCGATTGGTTATTACGCCAGCTTCTTGAACTTATGCCAACAAAAAGGCTTGAACTTTGACGAGTGGACCAAGCCCGATACAAAGACAGAGCAATATCATTTCATTGGCAAAGATATTTTGTATTTCCACACTTTATTTTGGCCAGCCACACTAGAGTTCTCCGGTTATCGCACCCCTACCCATGTGTTTGCGCATGGATTCTTAACGGTTGATGGCGAGAAGATGAGTAAATCACGCGGCACCTTTATCACCGCCCACAGCGTGATTGAATGTGGTCTTAACCCTGAATGGTTGCGCTATTACTTTGCGGCCAAACTCAATGCCAGCATGGAAGACTTGGATTTGAATCTTCAAGACTTTACCGCCCGAGTAAACAGTGATTTATTGGGCAAGTACATCAACATTGCCAGCCGTAGCGCCGGATTTTTAGTAAAACGATTTGGTGGCATCGTGGTAGACGCTGCCATGAGTCATCCGCTACTGGCTCAATTGGCCGACGCCAAAGATGAAATCGCA
>JALRCP010000105.1 GCA_023257325.1 Polynucleobacter sp.
CAGGCCAAGGCTGGAATATGACTTTACGAAATATTTTTTCTTTAATTAAAGTTATTAAGCATAGTCAAAATTTAGGTTTTGAGATTAGTAATGATATTTTTATTAAAGAATACTTAAATGAAGTTAATTCAAATAATTTTAATTAGACATAAAGAATCTTTAATCACCCTTACGTCTAGGTCAAATATTGGACAAATTGAGTTGAATCAATTTTGTGCGGAGCAACAAAACATAATTAACTTAATCAACTCAGATTGCGAATGATTACTCAATCATTGGATTGATTGACGTGCATTTAAAAAACGAATGGAGGGGAATTGACTGAAGAGAAAGTGGTCGGAGTACAAGGATTCGAACCTTGGACCCCCTGGTCCCAAACCAGGTGCGCTACCAGACTGCGCCACACTCCGACTAAGACCAATATTGTACCTCATGGGCCCTATATTGGCAAACTTTGGGGGTAAAACCAAATGGAATCAAACCTTTGAAGCCACCAACTGATGGGCCTGGGAGGCCAATTCTTGGCGGGTCAAATGAGCAGAAAGCTTCTCTGAAAGATAGATGTGAGCCTCTAGATCATTCGTATTTAAGATGTTCTTAATGGAATCAATCAACTCCATGTCGCCGATAAATGCTGCCCTATCTGAATACTGACCTTTTTCTTGATACTGAATTGCAATTGGTAACACATCAACATGCGCTTGATGAGCTGGCTCAAATAAATTTGATTTAAATGGCAATACTGTTTTTCCATCCGTAGAAGTTCCTTCAGGAAATATAGCCACCACTTCTTGGTGGGTGAGTTTTTCTTTCATGAGATGAATCACCCGCTTGATATCAGACAGCTTTTCTCTTTGAATAAAAATGGTCCCCAACATACTGGCCAAGTAACCAAAAATTGGCCACTTGGATACATCCGCCTTGGCAACAAAAATGACGGGGCGAATCGAATTGATGATGTGGATGTCTAACCAAGAAATGTGATTAGCAACCAACAAATAAGGCTCCGATCCAAGCAAGCTGGACGAATCTCCGTGGATGATGACCTTTACTTTGAGGATTCTGAGTAAACCAATACACCATTGTTGAACCATCTTCTTGCGCCATTTCCTTGGCAATATTGGAAATACCGCACACTGGCTGATGGCAGACAAAAGATGAATCACTAGTAAAAAAGTTTTCATGAGTTCATCTTGGCATATTTCTATGTCATCAATATGACATCAATTTGACATCATAGTTTCAAATGAGTCATGCCCAATGTGAACTCATGAATCAATACCGCGCAATATGGATCTCTGATGTCCACTTAGGCACTGCCGGCTGCCAGGCGAATTATCTTCTGGATTTTTTAAAACACAATGACGCCGAGAAGATTTACCTCGTCGGCGACATCATTGATGGCTGGCAATTAAAAAAACGTTGGTTTTGGCCCCAAGCCCACAATGATGTTGTACAAAAGTTGCTACGAAAAGCCCGCAAAGGCAGCGAAGTGATTTACGTTCCCGGTAATCATGATGAAATGGCGCGTCAGTTTTTTGGCATGAGCTTTGGCGATATCAAGGTTGAAGAAGAGGTGATCCACGTGACCGCAGACGGTAAACGTCTATGGATTACTCATGGTGACTTGTTTGATAGCGTGATGCAGTATGCCAAATGGCTGGCTTATGTGGGCGACACCCTATATACCTTCATCTTATGGGTGAATCGCTGGTTCAATCACGCCCGCGCCAGATTGGGTCTGAATTACTGGTCACTCTCTCAATATCTGAAACACTCAGTCAAGAATGCCGTGAGCTTTATCGCAGACTTTGAAATGATCATGGCGCGCGAAGCACGCATTAGAGACTGTGATGGTGTGGTCTGCGGCCATATTCATAAGGCTGAAATCAGAACGATTGATGGCTTGCTGTATTGCAATGATGGCGATTGGGTCGAAAGCTTGACTGCTTTGGTTGAAACCACTGATGGCACTTTGAAGATTGTTCACTGGAATCAAATCTTGCCTGACCCTGTAGCCATTACTCATACTGAAACGGTCACTATCAGCGTGACCAAAACCGAAATTTCAATGACACAAGAGAACATACTGGAGACAGCGCAATGAAGATCATGATTGTGACCGATGCTTGGAAACCCCAAGTCAATGGCGTGGTAAGAACCCTCAAGCAAACCATGCATGAATTAAAGAAGATGGGCCATACGATTGAAATGATCACGCCACTCGAATTTAAAACCATTCCATGCCCAACCTATCCGGACATTTCTTTATCACTGCTCCCCGGGAAAAAAGTTCGTCAAAAAATGAATACTTTTCAACCCGATGCCATTCATATTGCAACAGAAGGTCCTTTGGGCATTGCAGCACGCGCTTATGCCTTGAAAAATAAATTACCCTTTTCAACGGCCTATCACACTCGCTTTCCAGAATACGTCAAAGCTCGTACCGGAATTCCATTGGCCATCACCTATAAGTTTTTACGTTGGTTCCACGATCCTTCATTGGCTGTGATGGCGCCCACACAAGTGGTCATTGATGATTTGGAATCTTACGGTTTTAGCAATGTGGTGTTGTGGACTCGCGGTGTTGATTTAGACATCTTCAAAATGCAAGAATCCAAAGAGCTCAATACGGCTCACCCCATCTTTTTATATGTGGGTCGTGTCGCAGTAGAAAAAAATATTGAAGCATTTTTAGAACTTAAGTTACCCGGTTCTAAATGGGTGGTAGGAGACGGGCCTGCATTAAATGGCTTTAAATCAAAATATCCAGAAGTGAATTACTTGGGCGTTTTACAACAAGAACAATTGGCTAAGGTGTATGCAGCTGCAGACGTCTTTGTCTTCCCAAGCAAAACCGATACGTTTGGCTTGGTTCTACTAGAGGCCATGGCTTGTGGTCTACCTGTTGCTGCTTACCCAGTGACAGGCCCGATTGATGTGATTGGCGACTCCAAATCAGGGGCGATGAATCATGATTTGCGTGAGGCTTGCTTAGAAGCTTTGAAGATCCCTCGCGAAGTGGCCAGAGCTCATGCCGAGAAGTTCTCTTGGAATGTGGCGAGCCATCAGTTTTTAAATTATTTAAAGCCCATTGATAGTCACACAACTGTCAAAACTCCGTCACTCGCATGACATAAATGATTCCTATAGTGATGACAAATAATCATCACTATAGGAACACCATGAGAGACTTACCTAATCCCCTATCTTCCATTACGGATTCATTGGTTAAAAAAGACATGAAAAAAATCATGTCCGAGAAAATTGCTCCTCTGCATCAAATCATCAAAGACAAAATCAGTCGCTTACAAAACAACTCAGGCCAGAAAAAGTCTTCCAAGAAACTTGAAGCACCTGCTGTACAAACCTCAAAAGCTGCTCCTATTAGCGTGAGCTGGGCCAGACACCACGATGAAGTCAAAGAAGCACAACGTTTGCGCTACAAAGTGTTTGCAGAAGAAATGGGTGCAAACTTAAAACCTTCCTCAGAGGGTTTAGATGTAGATATTTTTGATAGTTTTTGCGATCACTTGATTGTTCGTGATAATGAAACACTCAAAGTGATTGGTACCTATCGCGCCTTACCACCCCATCAAGCCAAGCAAATGGGTTGTTTGTACTCCGATTCAGAGTTTGATTTGACACGTTTAAGACATTTACGCCACAAGATGGTTGAAGTCGGTCGTTCATGTGTGCACCGTGATTACCGCTCAGGCGGCGTGATCATGGCTTTATGGAGTGGTCTTGGTCAGTACATGAAAACTAACAACTACGAGATCATGTTAGGTTGTGCCAGTGTACAAATGGGTGACGGCGGTCACTATGCAGCTAGTTTGGCCAAGATGCTCAACAATGAACAACATTTAACTGACATTGAATACCGCGTGTTCCCAAGATTGGCTTTACCGATTGAAGAGTTGAACAGCAGCTTGGATGTTGAACCACCAGCCCTGATTAAAGGCTATCTTCGCTTAGGTGCTAAGGTATGCGGCAATCCAGCTTGGGATCCTGACTTTAATACCGCAGATTTCTTGACGATGTTGCGCTTGGATGATATCCATCCGAGATACGCCAAGCACTTTTTGGGTGATAAATAACTAATGTTTTAGACAGCCTCTGAATGAGGCTGTCCTCTTTAGAAAATCTGAATTTTTAGCTCTCGACCGATTTTTTTCCAATCGGCCGATTCCTTTTCAAGACCAAATTGGGTGAGCGGGTTTTTCTTCACCCAGTCTTTAGAAACCTTAATGACAAAACCACCCTCTTGTTCTTTGACAGCGATATCGTCAATCTTTTCATCTGCACGCCTACGGCACAAGACATGCGCTAAGCGCAGACTAAAGAGCATGCGCCAGTCAATATAATTAGAGGTCACTGAAATTTTCCCAAGCTTGCCAGTGTGCCCCAATAACAAAGCAGCTAATCTGGCCTGATCTAATTTTGAAAACCCAGGCATATCGGCATGAGTCGCTATGTAAGCTGAATGCTTGTGATAACCGTTGTGAGTGATACTTAATCCAATTTCATGCAACTTAGCGGCCCAAGACAGAATTTGTTCATTGTCTTTGCGATTTTCATATTTTGGCTTGGGAAATTGATTCAAAAAGAAAATAGCTGCTTGACTCACCCTTTGGGCTTGTTGACGATCGACGCCATAACGCTGCATGAACTGTTCCACAGTCACGTAACGCATGTCGTGATGTTGTGAGCGTCCAATCAAATCGTATAAAACACCCAAACGCAAGGCAGCCTCAGTGACTTCCATGCATTCAATGCCTAATTCTTCAAATGCCGCCAACATAATGGCCAAGCCACCGGGTAACACGGGACGACGATCATTTTTAAGACCGAGTAATTCGGATCGATCGATGTATTCAGATTCAATCAAAGATTGCTTGAGCGCCAAAAGACCTTCTTTAGTTATCACCCCACCCATGTCATCCACAGGTAATTCATGCGGCGCTCCATTGAAACCATTTTGCGCAATCAGTTCAGCAATGGCTCGCGCAGTACCCGATGAACCAATCGATTGCTTCCAACCTGCTTTTAAGAATTGTGACGTGATGGCTTGAATTTCTCTGCGAGCTGACAACTCCGCTTGTTTAAAGCAGTGTGCATCAACCAAACCACCCGGGAAGAAGTCTTGGCTATATGAGACGCAGCCAATGTATAAAGATTCCAGCAATTTAGGCTCGTATCCATCACCAATGATGAACTCTGTCGATCCACCACCAATATCTAGAACAAAACGTTTACCCTCACAGGCTGGGGCATCGTGCGAGGCCCCAATGTAAATCAAACGAGCCTCTTCACGCCCCTTAATAACCTCAATGGGAAAACCCAATAATTTTTCTGCCTCTTGAATAAATTCATCGGCATTCCTGGCAACACGCAAGGTATTGGTGGCCACTGCACGAACTTGCTTGGGCTTAAAACCTCTCAAACGATCACCAAAACGGTGGATGGCAGCCAAACCTCTGGAAATGGCTTTTTGGTCTAAGAGTTTGTTTTCAGTAAGGCCCGCAGCCATTCGGACAGAATCTCTGAGCGTATCAATCGGTTGCAACTGCGTACCCGACTCAGACTTGACCACCCTTGCGATGACCATCCTAAAGCTGTTGGAACCAAGGTCAACTGCCGCAACTAACTCTTCATGGGTAGACGAGGGGGAATGGTTTGAACTCACTTCAATTTTGCTTCATTTTTTTAATTATCAAGATTATGACGCGAATGTGACACAGTGATGACAAATTTGATTCATCAATTTGTCATATTTTTGACATAGACCTTTGTCAAAATCATTTTTATGCAAAAAATGAATGCTTCCACCTCAGCAATACCCCTACTCAATCGCGAACTCGGCGCATTGGAATTTAATTCGAGGGTTTTGGCTCAGGCCGAAGACCCCAAAACACCTCTTTTAGAGCGTTTGCGCTTTGTGTGCATTGTCTCATCCAATATGGATGAGTTTTTTGAAATTCGCATGTCGGGTATCAAAGAGCAATTAAAAAGCAATCCTCGCAATTTGACTCCTGATGGCTTGAAAATTAAAGATGCTTATGATGCGGTGGCTGAGAAAGCCCATGAATTAGTAGCCAGAAAGTTCAGCTTACTTCAAGACGATATTCTTCCTAAGTTGGATAAGGCTGGGGTTAAGTTTTATCCCAGCACTTCATGGACGCCAGCCATTAAACAATGGGCTCGCGACTTTTTCCAAAAAGAATTGGTGCCTTTACTCACCCCCATTGCTTTAGATCCTGCTCACCCATTCCCAAAGGTGATTAACAAGAGTTTGAACTTTTTAGTCACCCTAGAAGGTAAAGATTCTTTTGGCCGAAAACCAACTTTGGCAGTGGTGCAAGCACCTCGCTCACTTCCGCGCGTTGTACCTTTACCAGAACACCTTTGCTCATGCGCTCATGGCTTTGTGTTGTTGTCATCATTTATTCAAGCCTTTGTACCTGAATTATTCCAAGGCATGACAGTCACGGGTTGCCATCAATTCAGAGTGACCAGAAACTCTGACTTATTTGTGTCTGAAGACGATATCACTGATCTACGTTCAGCTCTTCAAGGTGAATTACCGACT
>JALRCP010000005.1 GCA_023257325.1 Polynucleobacter sp.
CTTTTGTTTTTAGATCATTTAAAAGGCGGCTTTAAGTCGCCTTTTTATATAAATCATCAAAAAATCTAGCCAAGCACAGAAACACATCTTACAATCCGCGCATGAGCACACCACTAGCTGAATTAAAAGACGTTTCACCTGCTGTCAAAGCAGAGGTTTTGGCGCAGGCTTTGCCGTACATTAAAAAATATCACGGCAAAACCATCGTGATCAAATACGGCGGAAACGCCATGACGGAAGATCGCCTCAAAGAGGGTTTTGCGCGTGATGTCATCTTATTAAAGTTGGTTGGCATGAATCCTGTCGTGGTTCATGGTGGCGGACCACAAATTGACGATGCCTTGAAAAAGGTCGGCAAGGCTGGAACTTTTATTCAAGGTATGCGCGTTACCGATGAAGAAACCATGGAAGTGGTTGAGTGGGTTCTTGGTGGCGAAGTGCAGCAAGACATCGTGATGCTTATCAATCACTTTGGCGGACAAGCAGTTGGTTTGACGGGTAAGGACGGCGGTCTCATTCATGCGCGCAAAATGATGATTCCTAATAAGGAAAAAGCAGGCGAGATGCTAGACATTGGTTTTGTAGGTGAAATTGATTCTATTAATCCAGCCGTTGTAAAAGCTTTACAAGACGATGCATTTATTCCTGTGATTTCACCGATTGGTTTTGGTGAAGATGGCCAAGCCTACAACATCAATGCTGATTTGGTGGCAGGCAAGATGGCTGAGATTTTAAAAGCGGAAAAATTGGTCATGATGACCAATATTCCTGGCGTCATGGATAAAAACGGTAATCTTCTGACAGACTTAACAGCCCGAGAGATTGATGCTTTATTTGCTGATGGCACAATTTCGGGGGGTATGTTGCCGAAAATTTCTTCGGCCTTAGATGCTGCCAAGAGTGGCGTTAACTCCGTTCACATCATTGATGGACGAATTGAGCACTCATTGCTTTTAGAAATTTTGACAGAGCAAGCTTTTGGCACCATGATTCGTTCACATTGAGGTTGGGCATGCGCCAACCGTTGTGGTTATTTGATTTAGATAACACGCTTCACGACGCCTCACATTCAATTTTCCCCTACATTAATCAAGCCATGACGAGCTATGTGGCTCGTCGCTTGAATCTCAATCATCACCAAGCCAGCCAAGTGAGAGACCAATACTGGCATCAATATGGCGCCACTCTTTTGGGCTTGGTAAAGCATCATGACGTGAATCCGCATGAGTTTCTTCATGAAACCCATCGTTTTGACGATCGCTCAGGGGTGCATTTGCAGGATTTGGCTGAGATGGTTCGCGGCGAAAGAGGTCTGCGCCAGATTTTAAATAGACTACCTGGCCAAAAAGTTTTGTTGACCAACGCCCCCAAATCCTATGCAACGCAAGTATTAAAGGAATTAGGAATTCATCGATGTTTCAAGGGGATTGAGGCAATTGAAGATATGGAGGTTCATCGTCAATGGCGGCCCAAGCCCGATCACCTGATGATTAAGCGATTGTTAAAAAAATATCGATGCGCCCCCAAGCGAGCGATTTTGGTTGACGATACTCTGGGACATTTACTAGAGTATTCAAAATTGGGTATAAAGACTGTATGGTTTAAAAGACATGTTAGGACTTACACCCATAATCGGGAGAGGGTCTCGCTAGAAGTACAATCAATACATCATTTATTTAAAAGCTGGCAAAAACTCAAATGAACTCACCTTTTAATCAAGCGCCTATTTCTGATGAATCCGAAAGTACAACAGCTGCGCCAGCTCGTAAGCGCCCGCGTCCTGGTGAGAGAAAAATTCAGAT
>JALRCP010000049.1 GCA_023257325.1 Polynucleobacter sp.
GATTGCTCGTCTAACTGCCAACAAAACAGTTCCTGCTTTTGCACCTGGCGACACAGTAGTTGTTAACGTTAACGTGGTTGAAGGTAACCGTAAACGTGTACAGGCTTACGAAGGTGTTGTAATTGCTAAGCGTAACCGTGGCTTGAACTCAAGCTTTATCGTTCGTAAGATTTCATCTGGCGAAGGTATTGAGCGTACATTCCAAACATACTCACCATTGATCGCTAGCATTGAAGTGAAGCGTCGCGGTGATGTGCGTCGTGCTAAGTTGTACTACTTGCGTGACCGTTCTGGTAAGTCTGCTCGTATTAAAGAAAAGCTACAAGCTCGTTCAAAAGAAGTCGCAGCAGAGTAATCTCTGTTCTTCTAGAGCGCTTGTAAAGGCTTATTATCAAAAGGCAGCTCACGCTGCCTTTTTTCTTTTCACGAAATACTTTTTGAATATTTCTATACACTAGACCCATGTCGAGTTCAGCCAATTCAAAGAATCGTGGTCCTCAGTTTGATCCCAGTGCGGTGCCCATTGTGGCTCGGGATAGTCATTTGCCGACTCTGGCAGATCACCTACTCACGGAGGCCGGACTGCGAGCCCGTTTTTTAGAGGACAAAGCTTGGACTTGTGAGGTCACAGATGAGAACAGGGCGGCTCTGGCTAGCCAAGGGGCAGCAGCAGCGGGGCGTGGTCAAGTGCCTACTCCAGCGGCTGTATTGATTCCTGTGGTGGCCCACACGGATCACTTGAGTATCTTGCTCACGCAACGCACCCAACATTTGCATGACCATCCAGGGCAAATTAGTTTTCCAGGGGGGCGTTCAGATCCAGAGGATCAGACTCCAGAGGGAACTGCTTTGCGTGAGGCCCATGAAGAAATTGGTTTACCGCCTGAGCAAGTAGAAGTTCTGGGGTGCTTACCGCACTATTTAACCATCACGGGTTATCAAGTTACACCCGTGGTGAGTTTGGTGACGCCCGGACATACTTATCGAGCGGATGAATTTGAGGTGGCGGATATTTTTGAGGTGCCACTGAGTTTTTTAATGAACCCCCATCATCACGAACATCGTTTGTGGGAGAGTCCGCAAGGCTACCGTCGTTTTTATGCCATGCCCTATGAAAATAAGTTTATTTGGGGAGCAACAGCAGGTATGCTACGGAATCTTTATCATTTTTTACGAGCATGACATTCTTTTCAATTCTTTTTGCGCTCATCGCAGAGCAATACAAACCCGTTGAAAAAGATCACTGGGTCCGTCGTTTATCCAATGCTTGGTTAGATTTTATTGTCAGAAACATTGATACGGGCGCTGATCGAAGCGGCCGATTGGCTTGTTTGGCTGCTTTTATTCCACCGGTTGTTTTGGTCTTGGCGGTGCACATTATTTTATTGGCCACACAACCTTTCTTGGCGTTTTTGTGGAACATCTTTATTGTTTATTTATTCTTAGGGTTTAGACAATTCAGTCATCCATTCACGGCCATTCATGAAGCTTTGTTGGATCGTGACTTGGATGCAGCCCGTCAAGTTTTAGCCGAGTGGCAAGGCGCTGGTGTGAACACAGAGACCATGAGTGAGTCAGAAGTGATTCGATTGGCTCTTGAGCAAGCCATCATCGGGGCTCATCGCCATGTCTTTGCTCCTATTTTTTGGTTCATGTTGCCATTTGGTCCAGCAGGCGTTGTGTTGTATCGCTTGGTCGATATGGCTGCCACCCGTTGGCCCTCTCAAGCCAGTGCATCTATGGGGCGTGCGGCAAGAAGCCTATTTCAAATCATTGATTGGATCCCGGTTCGTCTAACGGCCATTGGGTTTGCGATTGTGGGTAACTTTGAGGATGCTATTTATGGTTGGAGATACCACTTGCGTAAATGGTCGAATGAATTAGATGCAGTCATCTTGGCAGCAGGTGCAGGCGCCTTAGGTGTTCGTTTGGGTTCACCATTACCAGAGCCAGACAGTGACGAAGCTTTGCGAATGGCAGAAGCGGGTGAGCCTCCCATTTATGATTTAGGCCAAGAAGCGTCAGTGAGAAGTTTGCGATCTGCAGTGGGATTGGTGTGGCGCGCCGTGATTCTGTGGCTCACGCTGATCCTGTTGATGACTATTTCAGTCTGGCTTGGATAGCATCGGCATTATGCGATTCATGGCGCAACTGACGGAATAATTCCACGCGTTGCGCTGAGATGGCCCCAACTTCAACTTGTGCCCGAATGGCGCACCCCGGTTCATCACCATGGCTGCAATTATGAAACTTGCATTGACCTAAGAACGGTCTAAATTCAATGAAGGCGTGTTGTAATTGGCTTTCAGATAAATGCGCCAAGCCAAATTCCTGAAACCCTGGTGAGTCAATTAAGGCTCCCGCAAAATCGGAGACTGCCTCAGATTCATGGGGTTGAGGTAAGTCGTAATAACGACATGCCGTGGTGGTGTGCTTACCACTGTCTAATTTTTTAGAATGTTCTTGTGTTTGTGCTGCGGCATTAGGAATCAATGCATTGAGTAGGGTTGATTTGCCCATGCCCGATTGCCCCACCAATACAGAAACTTTACCTTGAACATGCGGTAGTAAGGCAGCCACAGATGCAGGGTCATGCTTGACTGACATTTCATGGACGGGATACCCCATCGCAATATAAGGTGCCAATAATTTTCTGGCAGCAGGTAATTTATCGGGTAAGTCACATTTGTTTAAGATAATGCGCGGAATGATTTCTGCGGTTTCGGCTGCAATCACTGCGCGACCCAATAAATCTGGAGAAAAACCAGGCTCGGTGGCGAGCACAATCAAGATTTGATCAACGTTGCTTGCAATCGATTTGCTTTTGTAGGCGTCTGAGCGATACAGCAAATTTTTGCGCTCGTGGATGGTTTCAATCACGGCCTGATCGGGCCCGGTTTCTTGAACTTCTAATACATCACCTACGGCACCTAAATGTTGTTTGCCGCGCGAAGTCACTTGATACAGAGCTTTGATATCCAGCTCACCTTGCTTGACTGCCTCGCCGTCTTTGATGGGTCTGGCTAAATAGTGTCGACCGTAAGAAGCAACCAAGAGGGCTTGAAATGATTTCATCAAGGACTAACTCGCAGCCAATTTTTGCAAGTGCGCAATTCGTAGAGGCGCGGGCGGATGAGAATCATAAAACTTGGAGTAAAGAGGGTCAGGCGTTAATGTCGCGGCATTATCTTGGTAAAGCTTAACTAAGGCAGTGATCAAGTCGTGTGCCGAGGATTTTTCTGCGGCAAAGGCATCCGCTTCATATTCATGTTTGCGTGAGCCCATGCTATTGATGGGTGTTAAAAAGAAACCAAATACGGGTAAGACCAAACTAAACAAAGCCAAAGCCAAACCAGCGTTGTAGCCATTGATATCAGGCATGACGCCTAGGCTTAAATAAAACCAAGCTTTGGTTGAAATCCAACCCAAAAGCGCCAACACTAAAAAGCTCAAAGCGAATGACTGAATCAAACGCTTGCGAATGTGTTGACGCTTGAAGTGACCTAATTCATGCGCCAAGACGGCTTCGATTTCTTCTGGATTGAGTCGTTCAATCAAAGTGTCAAAGAAAACAATTCGTTTGGCCTTGCCCATGCCAGTGAAGTAAGCGTTGCCGTGAGCACTGCGCTTGCTGCCGTCCATGATGAAAAGACCTTGGCTGGTGAAGTCGCAGCGTTTTAACAAGTCTTCAATGCGATCTTTAAGTGGACCGTCTTCCAACGGTTTGAACTTGTTAAAAAGAGGGGCAATGAAGGTTGGGAACAGCCATAGCAATAGAGCATTGAAAGCCACCCAAACAAACCAAGTCCACACCCACCAAAACTCGCCAGCTTCAGTCATCAAAGTTAACACCACCCATAGAAGCGGTAAGCCAATCGCCAAGCCCAAGAGAATGCCTTTAATCAGGTCGGTCAGAAAAAGGGCGGGGGTCATGCGGTTAAAGCCAAACTTTTCCTCGATGCCAAATTGGCGGTACCAGGAAAAAGGTAAATCAATGATGCCAGTAATCAAACTAATAGAGATCAGTAGAGCGATTTGTTGCAGAATGCCAGGACCTAAAATCTCAAGAGTGAAGTTGTGAACCCACTGTAAGCCTCCCAAGAAAGTGAAGCCAATCAAAATCACCGCCGATAGGGCGATTTCAAAAAGACCCAAGCGCAGTTTGGTCATGGTGTAATCAGCTGCTTTGCGATGGTCAGCTAAAGTAATTTTGCTGGCAAAATCAGCCGGTACCTGATCGCGGTGAGAAGCAATGTGGCGAATGTGGCGGCTTGCCAAGTAATAGCGGGTGGCCACACTGAGAGTGAGCCCGGCAATAAACAGTAAAGTAAACAAAAAATTAAATGTCATGAGATGATTATAAAGATGAGCACAACAAGAAAGAATGACCGTTTAGTTTGGGTGGATATGGAAATGTCTGGTTTACAGCCAGAAACCGACCGAATTCTAGAGATTGCCATGATTGTGACCGATGGCGACCTTAATATAGTGGCCGAAGGGCCAGTTTTGGTAGTTCACCAAGAAGACGTAGTATTGGACCGCATGGACGCTTGGAACAAAGGTACCCATGGCAAATCTGGGCTAATTGACAAGGTCAAGGCTTCTACTCTCACGGAAACTGAGGTTGAAGCTCAATGCCTGGCTTTTTTAAAGCAGCACGTCAAAGCCAGTATTTCTCCGATGTGTGGTAATACCATCCATCAAGATCGTCGTTTCATGAACCGTTATATGCCTAAGTTAGAGGCTTACTTTCATTACCGCAACATCGACGTTTCAACGATTAAAGAACTTTGTAAGCGTTGGCAACCTGAAGTTGCTAAGGGGTTCTCTAAGCAACAGGCTCATACCGCCTTGGCAGACATCATTGAATCAGTCGAAGAGTTGCGTTATTACCGCGAAAAATTATTTATTCCAACCGTTGGGGATGCCCCCATTGCGGAAGGTAATTAAAGCATCCAAGAATTCAACGAAGGTCACCCCATGTTTTTAAGAATTGCCGCCATCATCACCCCAGTGGTATTGATCATTTTGGTGGGTTGGTTGTATGGTCGCAAAGCGCATCCTGATATGTCCGGTATCAATCGGGCGACCTTGGATGTGATTGCACCCCTGTTGGTGGTTTCTGCATTCGTGAGCAAAGATTTTGAACTGCTTGATCAGTGGAATTTATTGCTTTGCGGTGTGGCCGTGGTTCTCGGTTCGGGCATTTTGGCGTGGCCGATTGCCAAAATAGCGGGCATGGATCCAAAGACATTTGTGCCACCGATGATGTTTAATAACTGTGGCAACATGGGTTTACCTTTGGCTGTATTTGCTTTTGGTGCGGCGGGTTTGGCGCCAGCTGTGGCCTTGTTTGCGATTTCTAATTTGATGCATTTCACTTTGGGGGTGAAGCTTGTGAACCCTAGGGCATCGGTGAAAGGGGTATTCGCAAACCCAATGGTGATTGCCACCATCTTAGGCATTTTCTTATCATCGACCAAGCATCTTTACACCTTGCCTGAACCTTTGTATCAATCCATCAAATTATTGGGTGATGCAACCGTGCCATTGATGTTGTTTTCTTTGGGTGTGCGCATGAAAGATGCAAACCTGAAGCATTGGCGTGAGGGTTTCTTGGGGGCGGCTGTTTGTCCGATTGTTGGACTCCTTATTGCCTTAATGATTGCACCCTTTGTTGAGATGACGGATTTGCAGCGAGGCTTGTTATTTGTGTTTGCAAGTTTGCCACCAGCCGTTCTGAACTTCTTAGTCGCTGATCGCAATAAACAAGATCCAGAGTTGGTGGCTTCAATCGTCTTGCTGGGCAACCTCTCGGCCATGATCTTTGTGCCGATTGGGCTTTATTTAGGTTTGAAGTAGCTCTCACGTTGATTGAGGCTGACATTCGGAATAATTTAAACGCTGCCAAAAAGTTGATATTGAATACTTGCTTTTGTTCCCAATTGTAGCTACAATTGGGAACATGGAGACGATATGTTAACTGTTGATGTGCGTTGCCGCATAGACCCTAAAACTAAAGAACAAGCCTCTGAGGTTATTGAGGCTATGGGGTTAAGTGTGTCTGACGCAATTAGATTGTTTCTCAAAAGAGTTGCAACTGACGGCGCGATTCCATTCGAATTGCGAGCTCCCAATGCAAAAACTATTGCAGCAATTCAAGAATTGGAAAATCCATCTCGAAGAGCCAAATTAAAAAAATATAAAAATTTAGAAGAGATGCATAGGAGCTTAAAGAAACGATAATGCTTTTACCAGTCCCCAGTACTCAGTACGGGAAAGACTTTAAGCGAATCGTTCAGAGCCCAAAGTTCAACCAAGCTGATTATTTAATTGCACTTTTTCTTTTGCTTTCTCAAAAAAGACTGCCTGCTAAATACAAAAATCACCCTTTGAAGGGTGATTTCATTGGCTATTGGGATTGTCACATCACGAATGATTGTGTTTTGATTTATAAGGCAACCCTCTCTGAGTTGTTCTTAGCTCGAATTGGAACTCATTCTGAGTTGTTCAAAAATTGAACTATTTCACCCTAATTGCCGACTTGGGTCTAAAAGCTTTAATCACACTTTCATTGGTCTCTACATACGGTCCACCGATTAAGTCGATGCAGTAGGGAACCGCTGCAAAAATGCCGGGGACCACAGATTTACCCTCAGCATCTTTTAATCCCTCCAGCGTTTCTTGAATTGCCTTGGGCTGCCCAGGTAGATTAATAATTAAGGCTGCATGCCCATCAATCTCTCGCAATGCGGCAACTTGGCGGGACAAAATCGCTGTAGGAACAAATTTAAGGCTGATTTGACGCATTTGTTCAGCAAAGCCAGGCATTTCCCTGCTTGCAACCGCTAATGTGGCCTCAGGGGTCACATCACGTCTTGATGGGCCTGTGCCGCCTGTAGTCAAAACCAAATCACAACCGACCTCATCAATCAATTCAACAATGGTTTGAGAGATCAATTCCTTTTCATCCGGAATCAAGCGAGACTCCATGTGCCATGGAGAGCTTAATGCTTTACCAAACCAAGCTTGCAAAGCTGGAATGCCTTCATCTTGATAAACCCCGCTACTGGCGCGGTCAGAAATTGAGATTAAGCCAATCCAGATTTCATCAGGATGCTGACGCTTAGCATGTTTTGGATTCTTATTTGTCATAGGGGTCATGGTATTTTTTGTACTTAAGTGTCAATTCTAGCTATGATTGCAAAATGTTTTCACATACACCTCAACAATTACAAGAATTAGTCTCATTTTTATTGTCTGAAGCCAAAGCTTTAGGCGCTACAGATGCCGCTGCTGAGCTCTCTGAGGGCAATGGTTTATCGGTCTCTGTGAGGCGCGGCAATATTGAGACCATTGAACAAAACCTCGATAAACAAGCGGGGGTGACTGTATTCATCGGCCAGCGACGCGGCAATGCGGGCACGAGTGACTTTTCAAAAGAATCCCTCAAGGCCAGTGTGCGAGCTGCTTTTCACATTGCAAAGCACACTGCCGAAGATGATTGCGCTGGATTGGCTGAAGCCGACTTGCTAGAAAAAAATCCCAAAGACTTGGATTTATTCCATCCCTGGAAGATTAATACCGCTCAAGCCGTCGAAATAGCCCGAGAAGCTGAGCAAGGAGCGTTCTCGGTTAGCAAACAAATTACTAATAGTGATGGAGCCACCGTTTCAGCTCAGCAATCCCATTTCATGTTGGGAACAAGCAATGGGTTTATGGGGGGCTATGCGATTTCGCGCCATTACATTGCGTGCACACCGATTGCCAGTGCTTCTCACAAAGCCGGGGCGGCCATGCAACGAGATGATTGGCACACCACTTCTAGGGTGCCACAAGAGCTGGCTGATCCCAAGGCGGTTGGAGCGTACGCAGCCAAACGCGCTTTGGCCAGATTAGGGGCTCGATCCATTACCACACGTCATTGCCCAGTGTTATTTGAAGCCCCATTAGCAGTTGGATTATTGGGCGCCTATGTGCAAGCTACCTCGGGCGGTGCTTTGTATCGTAAATCCAGTTTCTTGGTGGATAGTTTGGGGCAACAAGTTTTTCCAACTCACATTGATTTGATGGAAGAGCCTCATTTGCCGCGTCTCACAGGTAGCGCCCCATTTGATGAAGAGGGTGTGCGAACCCAATCACGCAAAGTGATTGATGGTGGTGTGGTGCAAGGATATTTCTTGTCGACTTACTCTGCTAGAAAACTGGGCATGCAAACTACTGGTAATGCCGGAGGATCTCACCAATTGCAATTGAAGAGTCGTTTGACAAAGAGAGCTGATGATCTTTCCGCCATGCTAAAAAAAAATGGGTACCGGCTTATTGGTCACTGATTTAATGGGGCAGGGTGTCAACTATGTCAATGGGGACTATTCGCGTGGTGCGTTTGGGTATTGGGTAGAGAACGGTGTCATTGTTCATCCAGTAGAAGAAATCACCATTGCGGGCAATCTCAAAGACATGTTCAAACAAATTGTGGCCATTGGTGCAGATACTTTGGTGCGTGGCACCAAAGAGACAGGCTCTATCTTGATTGAGAACATGACTGTTGGCGGTCGTTAGACCGCTCTGACTTTTAAAGCTTGCTGTTGTAGGTGACAAAAGCGTAAGCTAGCTGACCGTTGTGGTGTTCTTCTCTGGAGACTTCTTCCCACATCATTTCATCTATATTCGGAAAGAAGGCGTCGCCATCAACCTCAATGTCTACTTCAGTGATGATCAGTTGGTCAACGTAGGCCAAAGCTTCGTCATAGATTTGAGCGCCACCAATGATGAAGGCTTTTTCAACACCTGCGCATGCATCAATCGCATCCTCTAAGGAAGTGTAGGTTTCAGCTCCTTCGGCTTTAAATTCTGGATTACGACTCACGACCAGATTGCGGCGACCCGGCAAAGGCCGACCCAAAGATACCCATGTGTTACGACCCATGATGATGGGGCACCCCATGGTGGTCGCTTTGAAATGTTTTAAGTCTTCTGGCAGATGCCATGGCAATGTGTTGTTCACACCAATCACACCATTTTTGGCGCGCGCAACGATGATGGCTAATTCCACAAAGACCTCAGATTAAACAGCCACAGGAGCTTTGATGGGGTCGTGATGCTGATAGCCGACCAATTCAAAGTCTTCGTATTCGTAATCAAAAATGGAGGCTGGCTTGCGACGAATCACCAATTTGGGCAAAGGTAAAGGTTCTCTAGAGAGTTGCAATCTCACTTGTTCCATATGATTAGAGTACAAATGACAATCGCCCCCTGTCCAGATAAATTCACCCACATCAAGACCTGCTTGTTGAGCAATCATGTGAGTGAGCAAGGCATAGCTTGCAATATTAAATGGCACTCCTAAGAAGATATCGGCGCTGCGCTGATAGAGTTGGCACGATAATTTGCCATCAGCCACATAAAACTGAAAAAATGCATGACAGGGTGGCAGTGCCATGCGTGGAATTTCTGCCACATTCCAAGCAGACACAATCAGGCGACGCGAATCAGGATTGTTTTTAATTTGATCCATCAATTGGCTGATTTGGTCGACATGCTCACCGTTGGGAGCCGGCCATGAACGCCACTGATAACCGTAGATGGGGCCTAGTTCACCGTCTTCTTTGGCCCACTCATCCCAAATACTCACACCACGCTCTTTGAGCCAATTGTTATTGGTGCTGCCTTGTAAAAACCACAGCAACTCAATGATGATTGATTTCAAATGAAGTTTTTTGGTGGTGACCACCGGAAAACCTTTTTGTAAATCAAAGCGCATTTGATGCCCAAAGACAGACATGGTTCCGGTACCAGTGCGGTCTGATTTGTGGGTGCCATTCGTCATGACATGGCGCATGAGATCGAGATATTGATGCATACGAGGATTCTACTACTTGCTAAAAGTCACCACGTGATCGGCCACCAATTTGATACCAATCTTTTCACCAATAGCGTGATTGTGGTGGCTGGGCACCATGGTTAATAAACGCTGACCAGAATCTAATTGAACCGTGTATAAAAAGTCTCCACCTCGAAACGCTTTGGTTATGACCTCAGCTTGTAAGGGGCTGTCATCGTCATGCACGATGTCATCCGCTCTCAAAAGAACATCGACTTCTTCATTGGGTAAACCGTAACTTGAGTGAGGTAGGGGCAAAGTACCCAGCTCAATTTCAACCACAGGGCCAGGTTTTGTTTTGCCAGGCACAAATACACCATAACCTACAAAGTCAGCCACAAAGCGAGTGGCCGGGCGATGATAGAGGTTGTATGCGCTATCCCATTGCACCAATTTGCCATCGACCATCACGCCCACATCGTCAGCAATGGCAAAAGCTTCAAATTGATCATGAGTCACTAATAAGGCGGTGGTACCGTTGGCTTTCAGAATGTCTCTGACTTCACCCGCCAAACGTTCACGCAAATCCACATCCAAATTAGAGAACGGTTCATCCAAGAGAAGTAGCTCAGGTTCTGGCGCCATCGCACGAGCGAGAGCTACACGTTGTTGCTGACCGCCAGAGAGTTCATGGGGGTAGCGGTGCCCGACATTTTGAAGGCCCACGCGTTGCAACCATTCTTCGGCTTGATTTAAAGCCTCTTTTTCAGGAAGCTCTCTCAGACCAAAAGCCACGTTCTGAGCATTGGTTAAATGTGGAAACAAGGCGTAGTCCTGAAACACCACGCCCACTCTGCGTTTTTCTGGAGCAATGGTAATTTCAGCCGAGCTCACCACTTGTTTATCTAGAGTAATTTGCCCTTTTTGAATCGGCTCAAAACCACAAATGGCGCGCAATACGGTGGATTTGCCACAACCTGATGGACCCAATAAACAGCCGATTCGACCATGCTGTAAATGCATGCTCAAGCCTTTAACTACCTGATTCCAGCTACCTGATTTCTCACCCGGGTAGCCAGCATCAATGTTGTCAATATTCAAATGAATTGGTTGCGTATCAATAATCATTCTTATAATTGTCTCATCTTGCGACAACGTTTAACACCCATACTGCTATCTTTGGTATTGGCTTTGCCGATATTGGGGATTTTTGCCGCATTGCTAAACCCTCAGTCTAGCAGTGGGGAGGTCCTTGTTCATCTTTTAAGCACGGTCTTGCCAGGATACGCATGGACCACCTTGATCATGGCCATTGGAGTGACCTTGGGGGTTGCCAGCATGGGGATCATTACAGCTTGGTTGGTCGCCACTTGCGATTTTCCGGGCAAAAAAGTCTTTGAGTGGGCCTTGATTCTGCCCTTGGCCATGCCAACCTATGTCATGGCTTATGCCTATACAGACTTTTTCCAATTCTCAGGCCCCATTCAAACTTTCTTGCGAGAGTTGTTGGGTGTGCCTAAATTGGAATGGTTTCCGGAGCCTCGTTCACTATGGGGCGCCATTTGTGTTTTGAGTTTGGCGCTTTACCCTTATGTTTACTTGTTGTGTCGCACAGCTTTTTTAGAACGCAGTCCTCGTTTGATTGAGGCTGCTCGCACCTTGGGCGCAGGACCATGGGGTGCTTTTTGGCAAGTGGCTTTACCCATGGCCAGACCTGCCACCATGGCAGGGGTTGCCTTGGCATTGATGGAAGCCGTGGCCGATTATGGTGTGATGTCCTATTTTGGCGTTCAGACCATGACCACGGGCATTTATCGAGCATGGTTGAGCATGGGCGACCGAATGGCAGCTGTTCAACTGTCAGCGGCTCTTTTGGGCGTCATTTTTTTATTACTGTTATTAGAGCATGCCAGTCGTCGCCAAATGCGTTTTGCCACTTCAGGTCAACGTTTTCGACAAATCAAACCATGGCGTTTACAAGGTAAAAAAGCATTTTGGGCCAGCATTGCTTGCTTAATGCCATTGTTATTTGGTTTCATCCTGCCTGTCATCATCATGGCGTATTTGGCCATCATGAGTGGTGAGAGCTTGAATGATCGTTATTGGAGTTGGCTGGGCAATACCTTGACTTTATCAACAGTCACGGCCATTTGTGCGGTTTCGATTGCGGTGTGGTTGGCTTACAGTGCGCGCTTGGCCCAAGGAGGCGTCCAGTCGCTCGTGAACCGCATGGTCAGTTTGGGGTATGCCGTCCCTGGGGCGGTTCTGGCTGTTGGGGTATTGGTGCTCTTGGGTCAATTGGAATTGGCTTGGTTGATTTCAGGTTCGATTGTCGTGTTGATTTATGCCTACCTCACCCGTTTTTTATCTTCTGGTTTGCAAACGGTTGAAGCAGGCTTGAGCAAAATTACTCCGAGTATGGATGCGAGTGCCATGAGTTTGGGTTCGGGTAAATGGGAGTTATTGAGAAGAATTCATTTGCCGCTATTGCGCCGCAGTTTATTAACAGCCGGTTTATTGGTGTTTGTGGATGTGATGAAAGAACTTCCAGCCACTTTGGTCTTACGACCATTTAATTTGGATACTTTGGCGGTGGTGACTTATCAATTAGCCTCAGATGAGCGTTTGGCCGAAGCTGCGTGGCCCGCACTCACAATCGTTTTGGCGGGCTTGATTCCTGTGATCATCCTCTCACGCGCCATGTCTAAAGATTAAAGCTTAGGCGATACACCCAAAATGGCATGTAGTTTTGGAGATGTGGTGGTGTATTGCAAATGAATGGGTTGATCTGGGTGAATGTGTGCCAAGCAGGCATAAGCAGCCATCGTCGCTTCATGAAAACCGCACACAATTAATTTCTTTTTGCCTGGATAGGTGTTGATATCTCCCACAGCAAAGATGCCGGGTACATTGGTCTGAAACTTTTCCGTATCCACCAATACTTGTTTATTTTCTAAAGCCACCCCCCATTCAGCAATTGCACCTAGCTTCGGTGAGATGCCTAATAGAGGCAATAAAACATCGACGAAATAGGATTTTGTTTGACCATGGAAATCCGTCACCTCAAGGGTCATCAGGGTGTCGTTGTCTGCCTGAAAGCCACTGATCTGACCCACGAGAACCTGAATCGCTCCTTGATTGCAAAGAGTTTGGAATTCTTGAACCAGAGCATCGTCTGCTTTGAATACGTCACGCCTGTGAACCAAGGTCACTGCAATGCCCAATTGAGCGCACTCGATGGCCGTTTCTAGAGCGGAGGTTTCACCCCCATTGATGAATACTTGTTTACCTTTGAATTGGTTTAAGTCGCAACGGTGATAGAACACTTGACGACCTTCATGCAATTCAAGTCCAGGCAGATTTAAGCGACGTGCTTTGAATGCGCCAACTCCTGAGGCGATGATGATGGTTTGAGTAATAAACGATTGTTGACTTGTTTTTAAGTCAAAACGACCATCAGCACGTGATGCAATCACTGTGACTTCTTGATTTAGATGAAAGGGGGTTTTGAGCACCTTGATTTGCTCTTGTAGTCGGCCAATTAATTCTTGACCTGTACACATCGGAATACCTGGAATGTCATATATGGGTTTATTACCGTACAGTTCGACACACTGTCCACCCACATGAGGTAGGGCGTCAACCACATGAGTGTTTAGACCCAATAAACCCAACTGAAATACTTGATAGAGCCCCACGGGACCCGCACCAATCACAATGGCATCAGTTTCTGTGACGGTGGTGGCTTGATTCATCCAGCGAATTAAAAATTAGCGAACCAACTCACCTAATTTATTTTTAACGTCTTTCCAGTCGTCAGCGTCTGGAAGAGCTTCTTTGGATTTGGTGATAGATGGCCACTTGGCAGCCAATTCAACGTTTAATTGAATGTAAGCCTGTTGATCACCTGGCACATCATCCTCGGCGTAGATTGCATTCACAGGGCATTCAGGAACGCAAACAGCGCAATCGATGCATTCATCGGGATCAATGGCTAAAAAGTTAGGACCTTCACGGAAGCAATCCACGGGACAAACGTCCACACAATCGGTGTATTTGCAACGGATACAAGCTTCGGTCACTACATAAGTCATGGCATTAATCTCAAAGAGAATCAAAACGGTTATTTTATCTTAGACCGCCTCCCTTGTCCTTGATAGCCCTGCTTGGGCGCGTGGTTTCTGAATCGCCCCATGATCTAAATCAATGACATACAATCATCTCTAGCAAAATTAAATTACTTAGAAAAACATAAAAACAGGAGACAAATATGTCTGAAAAGACACAAAAACCTAAGATTTTGGTGGCGCGTGCCATCTTCCCAGATATTTTGGCGGAGCTTGAAAAAGTGGCTGATGTTCAATCTAATCAAGCGGATCATTTATGGAATGCAGCAGATTTAAAAGTAGCCATGGCCGATAAAGATGCTGCAATTGTCACTGGCGGCGAACGTGTGGATGCAGATATTCTCAAAGCGTCACCCAAGCTCAAAATTGTTTCCAACATTGCTGTGGGATACAACAACTTAGATATGGCTGCGTTTCAAGCGGCCAATGTGATGGCGACCAATACGCCTGATGTGTTGACCGATACAACGGCTGATTTTGGGTTTACTTTGATGATGGCCACAGCCCGCCGAGTGACTGAGAGTGAGCATTGGTTAAGAGCTGGGCATTGGAAGAAATTTTCTATTTGCGATGCGCCGCTATCGATGGATTTGCATCATTCCACCTTGGGCATCATGGGCATGGGCCGCATTGGTCAAGCAATTGCCAAACGTGCCCGCGGATTTAACATGAAGGTCAACTATTACAACCGTTCACGTTTATCAGAAGATTTAGAAAAAGAGTGCGGTGCTACTTATGTGGATCGTGATACTTTGTTAAAAGAATCGGATCACATTATTTTGGTGATGCCTTATACACCTGAGAACCACCACTTATTTGGTGAAAAAGAGTTGAGTCTCATGAAACCCACAGCGACTTTGGTGAACATTGCGCGAGGAGGTATTGTGGATGAGTTGGCGCTTGCCAAAGCGCTCAAAGAAAACAGAATTTTTGGTGCAGGCTTAGATGTGTTTGAGGGTGAGCCCAAAGTCATTCCAGAATTATTGGCCCTAAAGAATGTGGTGTTAGCTCCACACATGGCTAGCGCCACAGAAAAAACCCGACGCGCCATGATTCAGTTGGCGATTCAGAATTGCTTGGCAGGACTTGCTGGAAAGACGCCGCCCAATTTATTGAAGGCGTAATGAAGTGTAAAGAGTGAAGTGTGGGAACCTGAAATCATTTCAGGTTCCATTCAATCAGTCTTGAGCTGAAGTAGGTGGCGTGTCGTTGACAGTGGTTTCTCTCACCGCCACTTCAATCCCGCCAAACTTACCAGCAACCCAGTTGTACACCTTGCAAGCTAGCCACAGCAAACCAAACCCCACCAAGGCATTCAGAATCAAAGCGGAGATCACGGTGAAACCGGGCAATTCACCATCGCGCACAAAGGCCACAAACAATGCCAATAAAACAATCGGTACTGAGAAGCTTAGGTAAACCAACACCAAAGTTTTTGCTGTGTGTAGTGGGTCTACATAAACAACTTCTTTTTTCGTGTATTGGGTTCGGGGCATGATGAAACTCTGAGCTTTAAAACAAATGTAAAAAAACTGACTAATTGAAGATGGTTGAATTCTATACTAATTTTAAAAATAATGTTGCGTTGCAATATCCGTTTTGGTGCATGGATTGCTTGCTTGTTTAAAGCAAAAGACCACCTCAGTAAAAGGCTTTAGACCAAGCCCTCAAAAAGAACCACGCCTACGGTGTCGCCTGCTTTGATCTGATCTTGGTCATGTTCTAACACAATGAAGCAATCAGCTTCACTCATAGAGCGCAGAACCCCCGAGCCTTGGGCGCCTGTGATTCGGACCGTGCGGGCGCCTGTTTCATCGGTGGATAAAATGCCTCGTTGAAACTCGGTGCGACCAGGA
Organism: Polynucleobacter sp.; assembly: GCA_023257325.1. Lineage (GTDB taxonomy): Bacteria > Pseudomonadota > Gammaproteobacteria > Burkholderiales > Burkholderiaceae > Polynucleobacter. Next base: position 15,807 of record JALRCP010000049.1, read on the forward strand.
CGTTTACGAATCGCTTCAACAGTTTTGGCTTGCATCATTGGAGGAGCAGTTTCGGTCACGCCGTTCATGCAAAGCAGGGCGTTGCGAACAAACTGATAAAAAGTCACCATCACAGCCACAGGATTGCCGGGTAAACCAAACAATACGGCTGAGTGATTAGATTTCGGATGCTTGATAGAGCCAAAAGCCATCGGGCGACCGGGTCTCATGGCAATTTTCCAAAAACTCACATCCCCTAATTCACGCATGATTTGTTTGGTGTAATCAGCTTCACCCACTGAAACCCCCCCTGAGGTAATCACGGCATCACACACTGACGCAGCTTGGCTGAAAGTTTCGCGCATGACCACGGGGTCATCACGCACCACACCAAAATCATGCAACTCAACACCCAGGCGGGTTAGCATGCCAAACAAGGTATAGCGATTGCTATCGTAAACACAACCATCCTCTAAGGGTTGACCAATCGAGCGAAGCTCATCACCCGTTGAAAAAAATCCAACTCGCAGCCGTCTTTTGACGGAAACTGTGCCGATACCCAAAGAGGCAATCAAACCTAGATCAGCGGGGCGAATGATCTTGCCTGCTTTCAAAGCCGCAAGGCCTTCTTTTAAATCCTCGCCTTTCAAGCGACGGTTATCCCCAGCTCGAACCAGATTGGAGCGAAACCGAATCACATCGCCATCTACTTCCACCATTTCTTGAGGTATGGTGGTGTCGCAACCTTGAGGCATTACTGCGCCAGTCATGATGCGCACGCATTGACCTGCAGCCACTTGGCCTGTAAAGGCGTTGCCAGCGAAGCCTTTACCAATCATGGTGAGGGAAGTGCTATCTGTATTGGTGATCGAGCTTCCTGCAAAAGCATAACCATCCATCGCTGAGTTATCTGCAGAAGGAACGTTGATCGGAGAAATAATATCTTGAGCTAATACGCGGCCCAAAGCGTCATAGATACTGACGGTTTCTGATTCAAGCGCTTGGGCTGTAGGGCGCACAAAATCTTGCACAATTTGAATAGCCTGCGAGACTCGCAAAGACTCGGGGTCGTAATCAGACAAACAAGTCACCACAGAATTGAGGGTAGGCAAAGAAGTCATGGATGAGCTCAAGTCAGTTAACCGCCAATGTATGACATTTCAACTTTACGAATGCCAGCCAATTCAGGCGAGCCACGCAGTTCAGAGTAGCGGTCGGTGCGGTGCGACCAAACTTGTGCAATCGCATTACTGATTTCTAGATCAGAATGACCCGCTCGCAATAATGCTTTTAGATCATGCCCTTCGGTGGCGAACAAGCACAAATACATTTTGCCTTCAGTGGACAAGCGAGCGCGTGAGCAATCTTTGCAAAACGCTTGTGTCACGCTAGAGATCACACCCACTTCACCTGAGCCATCAACATAACGCCAACGCTCAGCCACTTCACCTGGGTAGTTGGGGTCAATATTGGTCAAAGGAAAGACCTCATGAATCTTCTGAATCACTTCAGCAGAAGGGAGTACCTCCGTCATATTCCAGCCATTTGAAGCGCCCACATCCATGAACTCAATGAAGCGCAAAATCACATCGCTGCCTTTGAAATACTTGGCCATCGGAATAATTTCATGATCGTTGGTACCTTTTTTAACGACCATGTTGACTTTGATATTTTTGAAGCCCTCTTCACGAGCAGCTTGAATGCCATCCAATACATCACCCACCGGAAAGCCCACATCATTCATCTTTTGAAAAGTGGCATCATCCAAACCATCTAAGCTAATCGTCAAGCGACTTAAGCCAGCATCTTTCAGGGCCCTCGCTTTTTTACGCAATAAACTGCCGTTAGTCGTCAAAGTTAAGTCAAGCGGCTTGCCATCCAGAGTCTTTAAAGAAGCCAACATTTCAATCAGCTTTTCAACATGCTTGCGAAGCAGGGGTTCACCACCTGTTAGTCGAATCTTTTCAACCCCATGTTCAATGTAAATTTTGGCTAGGCGTGTGATTTCTTCAAAACTGAGTAAATCACCATGAGAGAGATACGGATAATCCTTGTCAAAAATTTCTTTGGGCATGCAGTAGGTGCAACGAAAGTTGCAACGATCTGTCACAGAAATTCTTAAATCGTGAAGACGTCGACCTCGCGTATCAGCAAGAAGGCCATTGGGTGAGAGCAGTTGTTCCGGAATGGCTGGAACATGACTGTCTACTTTGCGTTGGCGCTCATCAATGAGGGGTATGACCTTTTCTGACATAGCCCTCATTGTAGAGCCAACTTCAATTTATTACTTTTGGATGGTTTGCTCTTTTCCGCCTGTTTCCACCAACACCATCGGTTCTGTTGAAAGCTCAACAGGTGGCTTCGGTTGACGTGGTTCGTGACGCACCACTGGTTCAGCCGCAATTTGCGCGCGGACTTCTTCAAGCTTTTGATGATCGGTGTTGACCCAAACCATGCCAGCCGATTCAATTACTGAGGATAGTTCAGACGTTTGCAAAGGCTGGAATTCCACTTTGGGCAAGGGGGTAGGCGCAGCCACCGAGAGCGCTGGAGCTTCATCCACTGGAGCAGAAACAACCGCGGCCACTTCAGGAGAACTTGTTGGCACAGAAAATGAGGCCATGTCAGCCACAGGCACAAATGCAGGAGTAGAAGATTCTGTTGCAGGAACAGAAGCAGTAGCCACAGTAGCCGCAACCGTTGTCGCAGAAGCCTGGATATCGCTGGTGTTTTCTGCATTCGCTTCTACTGAAGCTTCAGAGCGTTCAGCACGATCACGACCACGGTTGCGACCGCGACGGTTGCGACCACGACGGCGTTCTTCGCCCTCAGCTGTTTCAGAATTGTTAGGAACATCGGTGTGTGTTAACAAATCTTTTGGTTGATCTGATTTGGCCTCTTCAGATTTATTCTGACGGGGCTGATTGCGACCATTGCGCTGATTCGGTTGACGCGCTTCCTTGTTTTCAGATTTCTCATCACGATCACCCGCTTCATTTTTATTGCGATTGCGGTTATTGCGATTGCGATCGCCACGATCAGATTGCTCGTCACGATTGCCACCATGACGACCACCACGACCACCGCTGGCACGTTTGTCAGCAGGTTTCGCTTCTTCTTTTGAGCCAAACAAGCTCTTAATGAAACCCATCAAACCACCTGAAGAGGATTTTTCACCCGCTACTTTGCGGTCTGCACGAGGCACGCTTGGAGGAGCTGGCTGGCTAGGACGTACACCTTTTACAGCTGCTTCTTGACGGGGTTTGGCTTCTTCAGCGCGACGATTCAAAATCGTGTCTGATTCAAGTTCCTTGCTGGCTTCTTCGGCCATAGCGTAGCTGGCCTTAGGATCGTCTAGGCGTGGATCATCATGACGCAAGCGCTCTAATTTGTAGTGAGGTGTTTCAAGATGTTTGTTCGGTAATAACAAAACATTGACCTTGAAGCGACTTTCAATCTTGATCACTTCGGCACGTTTTTCGTTTAGCAAGAAGGCTGCCACATCGACGGGTACTTGGCAGTGGATGGCCGCTGTATTTTCTTTCATGGCTTCTTCTTGAATGATGCGCAAGACTTGAAGAGCTGATGATTCTGTATCGCGGATATGGCCTGTGCCATTACAGCGTGGGCAGGTCACGTTACTGCTTTCAGATAGAGCAGGGCGCAAACGCTGACGTGATAACTCTAAAAGACCAAAGCGAGAAATCTTGCCCATTTGTACACGAGCACGGTCATGGCGCAAGGCATCTTTTAGGCGCTGTTCTACATCTTTTTGATTCTTAGAAGACTCCATGTCAATGAAGTCGATCACGATCAAACCGCCCAAGTCACGCAAACGCATTTGACGTGCCAATTCATCGGCGGCTTCTAAGTTTGTTCTAGCAGCAGTCTCTTCAATGTCTGAGCCGCGCGTTGATCTCGCTGAGTTCACGTCAACAGAAACCAAGGCTTCTGTGTGGTCGATCACAATAGCGCCACCAGAAGGGAGAGAGACTGTACGTGAGTAAGCAGTTTCAATTTGATGTTCAATTTGGAAACGTGAGAACAAAGGCACATCATCTTGATAGCGCTTGACGCGTGACATGTTGTCAGGCATCACTACTGACATGAATGAGCTGGCTTGTTCGTAAATTTCGTCGGTGTCGATGAGGATTTCACCGATATCAGGCTGGAAGTAATCACGAATCGCACGGATCACCAAGCTGGATTCTAAGTAAATCAATAAAGGACCTTGATTGCTAGAAGCTGCTTGATCAATCGCCGTCCATAATTGCATCAAATAGCTCAAGTCCCATTGAAGTTCTTCAGCACTTCGGCCAATACCAGCAGTTCTCGCAATAATGCTCATACCGTCTGGGACGGTGAGTTGCCCCATGGCTTCGCGCAGTTCAGCGCGATCTTCGCCCTCAATGCGACGTGATACACCACCGCCCCGAGGATTATTAGGCATCAATACCAGGTAACGACCTGCAAGGGAGATGAAGCTTGTGAGCGCGGCGCCTTTGTTGCCACGCTCTTCTTTTTCCACTTGAACGATGATCTCTTGACCTTCGCGCAAGGCATCTTTAATGCCGGCTGTGCGAACATCAATACCATCCTTGAAATAGGCTCTAGAAACTTCTTTGAACGGTAAAAAGCCATGACGCTCTTCACCGTAGTTCACAAAGCAAGCCTCCAAGGAAGGTTCGATGCGAGTGATCACACCTTTGTAGATATTGCCTTTACGCTGTTCACGTCCAGATGTTTCAATATCAATATCAATGAGCTTTTGGCCATCAACAATAGCTACGCGCAGCTCTTCTTGCTGGGTAGCATTAAACAACATTCGTTTCATTTAAATCTCTCCGTACTTCGGCCAGGCAGCCATCGCGGGGTGCGAAACGGAATTGAAGGGATTGTGCGAGACAATCTCTGTGATGACAAACTTCACTACACTCGCTGACTTCTTCTTATTGGCGTGTCAGCGCGCGCTTAAATTCTTTTATCAGTTTCGCAGTTCGCGGCACTATGCCAGCCAACTTTGCGTCTCATTACTTCAGGGGAGAGGCGAACCCTGGAAATATCTTTTGGTTATTTCAGACCCAACTTGGCGCACGACGAATCAAACGATAAATTTGATGTTGCGCAGCAAGATAGGTCATTATATGTCATATGAACAGTAATTCGGTAACACAACA
>JALRCP010000081.1 GCA_023257325.1 Polynucleobacter sp.
ATCGGATTGGTGGCCTTGGTTCAGGCAGACATGAAGAAGTTAGTGGCTTACTCATCCATTGCACACATGGGGTTTGTCACTTTGGGATTCTTTATCTTCAATCCAATGGGGGTTGAGGGTGCCATTGTTCAGATGATTTCACACGGCTTTATATCTGCAGCCATGTTCTTGAGCATCGGTGTCTTATATGACCGCATGCACTCACGTCAAATTGCTGACTACGGTGGCGTGGTGAACACCATGCCTAAGTTCACAGCATTTGCAGTCTTGTTTGCCATGGCCAATTGTGGTTTGCCAGCAACCTCCGGATTCGTGGGTGAATTCATGGTGATTTTGGCCGCGGTGGACTATGACTTCGTGATTGGTATCTTGGCAGCAACTGCTTTAATTTTAGGGGCTGCCTATTCATTGTGGATGACCAAGCGCGTTTTCTTTGGTGATGTGGGAAATCAACATGTGGCTGAATTAACCGATATCAATCGCCGAGAATTTTTAATCATGGGCATCTTGGCCATCTTCACGATTGGCATGGGTGTTTATCCAAAACCGTTTACTGATGTGATGCATGTTTCTGTCATCGAGCTTCTAAAGCACGTTGCCGTAAGCAAGCTGTGATTCTGATCAAGAAAAGAGAAATATATGCAAGCGATTGACCTCTTTGCGATGTTGCCCGAGTTAGTTTTACTAACAGTGGCTTGTTTGTTGCTGTTAACAGTGTTCATGAACGAGCCAGAAGCAACTGATGACAATATTTTTCATGCGCCACGTGGAGCGTCTTTTGCGTATAACGTCAGTTTGGCCTTGTTGTTAGGATTGAGTTTTGCATTTGGTTTACAAGCAGTGGATCAACCGATTCATGCATTCAACAACATGTTTGTCGTGGATGCTTTATCAAGCATTCTGAAATCAGTGGCTTGTTTGGCTGTTTTCATAACCTTGATTTATTCCAAGCAATATTTAGTGGATCGTGGTCTATTCCGAGTTGACTTTATTGTGCTCACTCTTTTGGCCTTAATGGGTCAATGCGTGATGATCTCAGGCTCCAATCTACTGACGCTTTATTTGGGCCTTGAATTATTGGCATTGCCAACGTATGCCTTGGTTGCTATGAAGCGTGATTCTGAAATCAGCTCTGAAGCCGCCATGAAGTATTTTATTTTGGGTGCTTTGGCCTCTGGTTTCTTGCTGTATGGCATGTCAATGCTTTACGGTGCAACCGGTAGCTTGGATTTAGATGAAATCCTTAAAGCTGTGAGTGATCAACGCATCAACCGTTTGGTCTTGGCATTTGCTGTGGTGTTCATTGTTTCTGGTTTGGCATTCAAATTAGGAGCCGCTCCATTTCATATGTGGGTGCCTGATGTGTATCAAGGGGCGCCAACCGCTGTGACCTTGATGATTGCGGGTGCGCCTAAGGTGGCTGCATTTGCTTTGTTATTCAGATTATTGGTGGGTGGCTTGTTGCCATTGACTCAGGATTGGCAACCCATGATCATGATTCTAGCGGTCATGTCTTTGGTGATTGGTAACTTGACTGCGATTGCGCAAACAAATCTAAAGAGAATGTTGGCTTATTCCACAATTTCTCACATGGGTTTCATGATTTTGGGCATGTTATCTATTTTTGATGAGCACGCTTACAGTGCGGCTCTGTTCTATGCGGTGACCTATGTTTTAACTACTTTAGGATCATTTGGCCTATTGATGATCATGTCTCGCAAAGGTTATGAGTGCGAGAATCTGGATGATTTGAAGGGTTTAAATCGTCGCAACCCTTGGATGGCTTTTATGGGCTTGGTCTTGATGTTCTCCTTGGCAGGTATTCCTCCAACGGTTGGTTTTGCAGCCAAGTTATCGATTCTTGAAACTTTGGTAGATAGTGGTCATCTTTACTTGGCCATCATTGCTGTGATGGCATCTCTGGTGGGGGCTTTCTACTACTTGCGTGTGGTGAAGTTCATGTATTTTGATGAGCCAACGCAAACTGCGCCCATTGAGGGTGGTGCCGTTGCACGCACGGTTTTGAGCTTGAATGGCTTGTTTGTGTTGTTGTGTGGCATCTATCCTGCAACCCTCATGGCGCTTTGTTTAACCGCCATGTCTAAAACATTGATTAGTTAATCATGGCGCCAAGCGGTTTAAGTCTTGAATCTTGGGGGCTTATTTTGTTGGCTTTGGTAGCTGCGAATTTGGCATTTACTTCTCCCAAGTTTTTGTTCTTTAAGGCGCTTTCAGAAAAACATGTTGGCTGGTGTTTGCTAGAAATGTTGGTTTGGTATGCCTTGATTGGCGCAGTGGGTTACAGCTTAGAAAGCATGATTGGCAATGTATTCCCGAAGCGATGGGAATTTTTTGCTGTGAGTGTCTGCTTATTCTTGGTGGCTGCTTTCCCAGGATTTACTTGGCGCTTCTTGGTAAAGCATCGCAACGAAGCCAGTAATTAATGTCTGCTTCCAACCCTGAAAAAGATTTCTCAGATTTACCGCTTGACGACGATCATTTGCGTGAGCATCGCGTTTCTTCAGAAGATGTCTATACCGGAAAATTTCTCAAATTAAAAAATGACATCGTTCGTTTGCCAGATGGTGGGCAGACTTATCGAGAGTATTTGATTCATCCGGGTGCAATTGCCATCATGCCAATCTTGAATGATGGTCGAATTTTATTGGAGCGTCAGTTCCGCTATCCAGTCGACACTGCCATGATTGAAATTCCTGCTGGCAAGTTGGAGGCTGGAGAAGATCCACTGAATTGTGCAAAAAGAGAATTGCTCGAAGAAACGGGCTATACCGCTCAAACTTGGGAGTTTTTAGGCCGTATTCATCCAGTCATTTCTTATTCCACTGAATTCATTGATATCTATCTGGCCAAAGACTTAACGGCAGGCGAGAGGTCTTTGGACGAAGGCGAATTCTTAGATGTGTTTGCAGCTAGCCTGGAGCAAATGCATGAGTGGATTGCCTCTGGAAAGATCACCGATGTCAAAACCATCATCTCGGTTTATCACTGGGCGCGTCGTCTAAAACAGATTTAAAGCTTATTTCAATTAAGTTTTACAATATCAAATTAGAGCAAAAATACTTGAAATATTAGAAATAAGCCCCATTTGTAGTCTATGAAAGTTTATAACCTCGCTTGTCCTCTAGAACATCATTTTGAAGGTTGGTTTGCTTCAGAAGCAGATGCCACGCAACAACAAGAAAATGGTCTGTTGACCTGTCCGATTTGTGACAGTCACGAGATTGTGCGTTTGCCTTCCGCCCCTAGAATTGCCAAAAGTTCAAGTCGTGAGATTGCACCGGTTCCAGCAGTTGAAGTCACTCAAGAGTCTGGAAATTCCATGGTCTTGTCAGGTACGGAGCATGCCAATTTACAGGCTCAGGTCCAGGCAACGGTCATGAAGGCTATGCGCGACCTCATGAAAAAAACAGAAGATGTGGGCCATGATTTTGCTGAAGAGGCGAGAAAAATTCATTATCGCGAAGCTCCCGAGCGCAGCATTCGGGGTCATGCCACGGCTGATGAGACTGCTGAGTTGCGCGAAGAGGGTATCGAAGTTGTTTCTTTACCGATTTTCCCCGCACTTAAAGATACGCTGCAGTAATCAATTCATCCAATAAATATTTATTTGACTAATTGGCGGGTACAAGCTTTTGCTTGCGACTGTAATCTTGAACCGGAACCTCATTGGGTTTTAAGCGTTTTTCACACACCGGTTGGCCGTCAAAAACACGCATGACTGAACAGTCGTGCCCAGTACTTTCTGAGGCGGCGTGGTCAGTTAAGCTCTTGCCGGTCGTGACTGTGGTGCCCACACTGGCGGCTGTGACTGGGTAAGCCGCGACCAGTGCGCAGCCAGTTAACTGTCCGAGTGCCAAAATGGCCCCAAAACCAAGAAAAAGTCTAAAAATGCTCAATTGGGTAGAATGTGAGAAAGTAGTCATTCTAAGAATATAAATGAAGTAGGAGACAAAATGTCAGAAACTATCGGACACCATATCAATGGTGAGCTTGTTCGTTTTGGGGGTGCGTCAGCGCCTGTCTATGAGCCCGCCACGGGTCAGGTGCGTCGTCAGGTTGAATTGGCCAGTGTTGATGGTGTTGCCAAGGCCGTGGCTGCTGCTAAAGCCGCATTTCCAGCTTGGTCTACTACCCCAGTGACGCGTCGTGCCAAGGTCATGTTTAATTTCAAGGCCATCATTGAAGCTCGCATGGATGAGATGGCAGAAATCATTACCCGTGAGCATGGCAAAACATTCGAGGATGCTAAGGGAGAAATTCAACGTGGTTTAGAGGTGGTTGATTTTGCTTGTGGTATTGCGCAACTTTTAAAAGGCGAGTACACCGAACAAATCGCCAAAGGAATGGATGCTTGGACCATGCGTCAGGCTCTGGGTGTGTGTGCAGGTATTACGCCATTTAACTTCCCAGCCATGGTGCCTATGTGGATGTATCCAGTAGCGATTGCTTGCGGAAATACATTTGTTTTGAAGCCTTCAGAACGTGATCCATCTGCCACTCTTTTAGCAGCTCGTTGGTTGGAAGAGGCTGGGTTACCTAAGGGTGTTTTTAATGTGGTTCAAGGTGATAAAACAGCCGTAGATGCTCTTTTGCATCATCCTGATGTGAAGGCGGTGAGTTTTGTGGGCTCAACGCCAATCGCCTCCTATATTTACGAAACTGCAGCCAAAAATGGCAAGCGAGTTCAAGCCTTGGGCGGTGCTAAAAACCACATGGTGGTAATGCCCGACGCTGATTTAGATCAGGCGGTGGATGCTTTGATGGGGGCTGCTTATGGTTCAGCCGGCGAGCGTTGCATGGCAATTTCAGTGGCAGTCGCTGTGGGGGATGTGGCGGATGCCTTAATTGAAAAATTAACCGCCCGCATTCAAAAACTCAAGGTAGATAACGGCATGACGCCAGGCGCTGAAATGGGTCCTTTAGTGACTAAAACCCATTTAGATAAAGTCAAAGGTTACGTTGATGCCGGCGTGAAGGAAGGCGCCCAATTGGTGGTCGACGGACGCGGCTTAAAAGTATCTGGTTGTGAGGATGGTTTCTTCTTGGGTGGTTGTTTGTTTGACCATGTAGAACCTCACATGAGCATCTACAAAGAAGAAATCTTTGGCCCCGTATTGAGTGTGATGCGTGTCAAAGACGTGGCCACTGCAATTCAATTGATCAATGATCACGAGTACGGTAATGGAACAGCGATTTTCACGCGTGATGGCAACACCGCTCGCGAATTTGTCAGTCGTATTCAGGTTGGTATGGTCGGTGTGAACGTGCCGATTCCAGTGCCTATGGCATTCCATTCATTTGGTGGCTGGAAGCGCAGTTTATTTGGCGATCATCACGTACATGGTCCAGAGGGTGTGCGTTTTTACACTCGCATGAAAGCGGTGACTCAGCGTTGGCCAGAAACCATTGCTCAAGGACCGAGTTTTAGTATGCCGGTCAATGGATAAAATTAAATTCATCGGATTATTAGGGTTTTAAGCTAACTTTAAACAATCCATTTGATTTTTATCAATTTGACCTAAATCATGGGGGCTTAAAATAGCCCCCATGACCATTTTTGAGCTGCCAACTTGTTCAGGCACCAACACTCTTGAGCCTCTATTTCAGCCTGAGTTGTTGAAACGATTTGATATCAATGGGCCTCGCTATACATCGTATCCAACTGCCGATCGATTTCACGGCCAATTCAGCGGCAATGATTACAAAGCCGCATTAAAGGGTTGCGCACAACATCAAAAGCCAATTTCTTTGTACTTTCATTTACCGTTTTGTCCGAATATTTGTTACTACTGCGGATGTAACAAAATCATTACCAAAGATCATGGTCGGAGCGCTAAGTACATCAAGTATTTGGCCAAAGAAATGAATCTTGTAACCGAAGTCATGGGGGCCGCAAAAAAGATACCTGTCACTCAGCTTCATTGGGGTGGTGGCACACCCACATTTTTATCTCATGCAGAAATGAGAGAATTGATGGGGCATATTCAGGATCATTTTGAGCTTCAAGAGGGTGGTGAATATTCCATTGAAATTGATCCGCGTCGAGTTGGTGAGTCCGATATTCAGTTGCTGGCAGAGCTTGGTTTTAATCGAATCAGTCTGGGTGTCCAAGATTTTAATTTGGCGGTTCAAGAAGCGGTTCATCGTGTTCAAACCATAGAAGAAACTCAAGCAGTGATTGATTGGGCCAGGCGATATGGCTTTAACTCAGTCAGTGTAGATTTGATTTACGGTCTTCCCAAGCAAACGCCAGACACTTTCAAACAAACGGTGGATGCTGTCATTGGCATGAATCCAGATCGTTTATCGGTCTACAGTTATGCGCATTTGCCCACCATCTTCAAGCCTCAGCGACGCATTGCTGAAGTGGATTTGCCTGTGGCCAAAGACAAGTTAGATATTCTGGCCAATACGATTGATCAACTCAATCAAGCGGGTTATGTATTTATTGGCATGGATCACTTTGCTAAACCCAACGATGAATTGGCGATTGCCCAACAGCAGGGTCGTTTACATCGCAATTTTCAGGGCTATTCAACCCAAGCTGAGTGCGACTTATTGGCGTTTGGAATTTCTTCGATTGGCAAAGTGCATGATACCTATCCACAAAACTTAAAGACGCTTGACGAGTATTATCACGCGCTAGATCAGCATGAGTTGCCCACCATGCGTGGCTTGAAACTCAACAAAGATGACATCTTAAGAAGAGAGTTGATTGGTGAATTAATGTGTCAGTTTCAATTGAACACAGAACAATTTGCCAAAAATCATGATATCTCTTTTAGAGACTATTTCTCCAAAGAAATGCTGGAGCTAAAAGAGTTAGAAGAAGCAGGTCTCTTGGAGTGGGATGGTGAAGTGATTAATATTCCGACTAAAGGTCGATTATTGGTCAGACGTGTGGCGATGGCTTTTGATCGTCATTTGCGAGAGGCGTCTACGCAGGCTAAGTATTCAAAAGTGGTTTAGTTCATCCAAACCTAAACCTAAACCCAACCAATCCAAAACTACCCAATTAAGACAGACCTCTCAAGCGCAAGACCATCCGAGTGCCGTGTCCTGGAGTCTTATCTTCTGCCTGAATGCTGCCGCCATGTTGAGTCACGATTTCTTTGACAATGGCCAAGCCTAAACCGCTACCAAATGATTGGCTGCCTAAAACTCTGTAGTAGGGCGAAAATATTTTTTCTTTTTCTGTTGCTGGAATGGATGCGCCATCATTGCTGACGCACAGCTCAATTTGCCCTTGATTTTCTTCCAAAGAAACATCAATCACACCATTGGGTAAGCCGTACTGCGAGGCGTTGTCAATCAAGTTTTGAATGACTCGCTCTAATTTGTGCTGTTCTCCCAAAATCAATACATCCTTCTTGATGTGCATTTGAATGGTTTGACCTCGTTGCAAAATCAATGGCTCAGTATTTTTGATAATTTCTCTGCAAATACCATCTAGCGATAAAACCTGCTTTTGTTCTTGGTCAACAGCCCCCGTGAGGCGGCTAAAGGTCAATAATTGTTCTGTGAGGCGAGTAGTTCTTCGCAAGCCATTGAGGGCTTCTTGCAAAGAGACATTTCTATCTTGCTCGTTATGGGCTTTGACAGCATTCTCAATATGTATTTTTAAAGCAGCAATCGGGGTTCGGATTTCATGGGCGGCTGCATCAATGAATTTTTGCTCACGCTTGAAGGCGGCGTTCACGCGATCTAGTAGATGATTCAGTTCATCCACCACGGGCTTGAGCTCAATAGGAAATTTATTGAGTTGAATGGGTGTAATAGACTGAGGGTCTCGTTTCGAAATGGCTGAGGCCAGAATTTGTAAAGGCTTGAGGTTTTGAAAAACAATTAAATTCACCACAATCAGCAAAATGAATGCGCCAATGATTAGAGGAGTCAAAATCGCCATGCCTAAATCGCCCGCCATTTCGTCGCGCACGGCGTCATTCTCAGCCACCATCACCCACACGTCTCCAGACTTTAATTTAAACACTTGCCATAAGTCTTTATTTAATTGACTCTTACTAAAGCCCTCGGTAAAAGGACCGAGCGGTTTATCGGGAGCAGTCGCTGATTTGGCGAGTAATTGCCCATTTTCATGCCATACCTGAAAAGAAATTTTGCTTTCATAGGGGTGACCTGTGATTTCCTCATCTTCCTCATGACTATGTTCTAGTTCTTTGGGGAGTTGAATGATGATGGGGTTGCTAATGGTTGCGTGTTCTAGTTGCTTGGCTACCAAAGCCTCCAATACCCGAGCAGAGGTCGCCAATCGAGCACTGAAAATTTCCTCAGATTCATGGTCGGTCACGCGGTGTGCTGCAATGCCCATGCCGGCCAAAATGACAATCATGGACAATAAAATGCCAACCAATAATCGTCTGCGAATTGAAAAATAAATCATATGGACTCAATGTCTCCAATGCGATATCCAACGCCACGCATGGTTTTGATGATGTCAGGACTTATTTTTTTACGTAAATTGTGGATGTGTACATCAATGGTATTGCTTTCAACCCCATCGTTCCAGCCATAGAGAGATTCTTCTAATTGATCCCGAGTAAACACTTGATGAGGATTTTCAGCGAGCTTCTTAATGAGCATGAATTCACGACGTTGCAAGTCAATGAGTTTGCCATTCCAGGTCACTGATAAAGCTGACAAATCAATGGAGAGCTTACCGATTTGTAATTGATTGACTTTGTGCCCGCTTCGACGTCTTTCTAAGACTCGGATGCGAGCCATGAGTTCATCCAGCTCAAATGGTTTTGTTAAATAGTCGTCGGCCCCTAAATCAAGACCTAAGATTCGGTCTTGTGTGGCATCGCGGGCTGAAAGAATCAGAACAGGAGTTTGGTTACCTTTTTGGCGAATGTGTTTGAGCACTTCTGTGCCATCGATCTTAGGAAGCCCAAGATCTAGAATGGCCATATCAAAAAGATCATGACTAAAAGCTTGGATGGCCTTTTGGCCATCATCAACTCTTTCTACCAAATGGTTGGCACGTGTGAGTGCTGACATCAAACCTGACGCCAGCAATTCATCATCTTCAACCAGTAATATCCTCACGAACTGAAAGCCTTTGCGAATGAATCATTGAACAAAAGTTCTAAACGTTCAATTATTTACGCTTTTCAGCTATTTTTTCAAGCAATTGATTGATTTCTTTGCGTCGACCCTCATCCGCCACTTGTCGACCAGCCCGATTAGGAGCTTGGAGCGCCTTACGCAAGGATTTTTCTGCACCAACTAAATCGCCGCTACGGAATAAAAAATCACCTAAGAAGTAGTTAGGGTCAATGCCGTCAGGATTGATAGACAGCCCTTTTTTAAGATATTCAGCGGCTTTTTTGTCATCACCAAAACCGATTGGCCATCCAGGTACTTGGTAATACAGTGATCCTAAACTGGTATAGGCTGAACCATCTAAGGCATTGGGGTTAAGCTCTAAAGCCTTTTCAAAATTCTTTTTAGCATTTTTGACATGACCTAAAGCGCCCAAGCCTCCTTTGGCGCCGGCATAACTTGATTCAATGATGCCGTACCAAATCATGGTTTCTGCGCGCGTAGGATATTTAGCTGACATTTTTTCAGCTTCTTTAATGAGAACTTCAAAACCTTTCTCATGCTGGTTGGCTGGACTGAGATATTTCACTTTTTCCCATTCTTGCTGTAAACGCAATACATCTTCTTCAATGCCAGCGTATGCACTCACACTCACTGCTGTGAGCATTAAAAAAAGAGTGGTACTTAATTTTTGAAAAACATTCATATAAAACCTCACTTAGAAAGATATTTTTTGATGATAGGCAATTGCTTGCCAATCCCTTGATCGGGCAGTTTAGGGAATAGATGATTGAGCAGTACAAAAAAGGATTCTTTGAAGCCCAATTTCTTCTCCCAAGCGTTGCTTGATAAAAAACGAATGAATTCTTGAGCAACCCATTCAGGAGTATCTGATTGGGTCCCAAGCTCTTGATTCATTTGAACCACTGAATCTGTGTTGATACTTGTCTGAGTCGCTCGTGGAGAAAAATATTTGACTGAAACAGAAGTGTCCGAAAGTTCACGCCGCAAAGCCTGAGAAAAACCTCTTAGGCCAAACTTGCTGGCACAGTAGCTTGAAAATCCTGGGAATCCTAAATATCCAAAAATAGAACCCACGTTCACGATTTGAGAAGGCTCTTTTTTCAAAAGAGGTAACAAGGACTGCGTCAACAAGATGGGCGCCACTAAATTGGTTTGCAATAAATGGCCAATGTCATCTTTGGATTGGTGTTCAAACGACTGAAAACGGCTAATGCCTGCGTTGTTAATCAGTAAATTCAAGCCCCCCTTGGATTCTGCCAAGTCAAATAGCTGTTTTGCAGTGTCTGGATTTGAAATATCTCCAGCCAACACTTCAACATGTGTATTGGATGAGGCCAAACTAGCTTTTAAAGCAGCAAGTTTTTGGGTGTCACGCCCTTGCAAAATTAACATCTGGCAGTGCGGAGCCAATGCTTTTGCAATGGCTTGTCCAATGCCGCCTGTGGCACCGGTGATGATGGCTTTGTACTGAGGATTTGACATGGTTATCCGATAAGGGAGGTTGCTTGGGTAGGAATACTTCTAAAAATATCACCGTAGAGCTTATAAAAGTTCTTGGCACAATGGATGATGGTTTCTTGATCAGCGGGGTTGGTGACTTGATTCATCAAGCTTTCAAAAAATTTCACATGCTCCAAATCAAGACTGCCATGAGAATTCAGGTAGCTAAAAGCTGTTGGAGGTAAATTTAGGCTGCCTTTGATGGCGCTGGCCGCATTGGTAGCAATGGCAATGCTTGTACCTTCTAGAACGTGCACCATGCCAAAAAATCCGATGGGATTGCCGCGGTCAATTTGATGGTAGGCATAAGCCACCATCATTTCAGTACTGATGTGAGGTTTGGATATTCTGACTTTTTCTGCATCTGCACCACAGGCAGCGATGTCCGACAGAATCCACTCCTCATGACCAATCTCTTCTTCAATGTATTCAGCGATGGCTGTTCTTAACCAATTGTGCTGATCAGTTAAACGTGAGCCGCATGCCATCAACAGAGGTACCGTATGTTTCACGTGATGAAAGGCTTGCGTTAAGAAGTCAATGTATTGCTTTTTTTCAATCTCGCCCATCAAAGCTGCTTGAATGATGGGGGCAGAAAATAATTCATCGCGATCTTTTTCAGTGGCTGTTTGTAAAGTATTAAAAAAATTCAAGGGATACTCCGTTTTAATGATGTGTGGAATAGATGGCATCCAGTTCCTCTTGGTACTGATTGAGGATGGCCTCACGCTTAGGTCGCCCATTCGCTGTTGCTAAACCATTGCTTACAGTGAATGGTTCTTTGGCAACAATGTAATGACCCATTTGGGCGTAATCAGGTAGGGATTGATTGACTTGTTTAATCGCGTTCTCAATTTCATTGGGGGTAACTGCGGTACCGTTAGGCACAATCAGGGCACACAATTCAGGCTGACAATCGCCAACCACCATTGCCTGTGCAATGCCAGGTATTCCCATTAAAAGAGATTCTGGCCATTCAGGTGAAACATTGCGACCAAAGCTGGTGATGAGGACATTCTTTTTTCGACCATTGATGAACAAAAATCCTTCCTCATCTAAATACCCCAAATCACCTGTTGCAACCCAATTATCGGAAGACGAAGTTTGATTGAGGTAGTGGGTAGAAGTATTGCAGTGAATTTGGATTTCACCGTCAGATGCAATTCGAATGGCACGATTAGGCAGTGGCTTTCCTGCGCTTCCAATCTTGTCGCTGATTGGAGTATTCAGTGAGACCACAGATGCACACTCAGACAAGCCATAGCCTTCGTAAACAGGGATTCCTAATTCACGAGCTGTTTGAATCAAATCTGGAGATGTTTTAGAACCTCCCACAGCAACAAATTTTAGAGTTTTAAGGCGCGCATCCGAAGACGTGCAATGAGAAACAATCGCTTGCAGCATTTGAGGCAACAGGATGATGCTTTCAGCTTGAGTCTGCTCAATCGCTTCAATGCATTGAGTGGCATTAAATTGACTCGATCCGTGAAGGCCCACCTGGTGCAGAGGTAAGCAAATATTCTCGGCCCCCATGAGAAGCGCTGTATAAACTCCCGCCACGTTTTCTAATAAAACTGACAAAGGCAACACATTCAGATGTTTTTTGATGTACAGCGATTGCAAAGAATCTTTTAAAGCAATTGCCACTTCCCGTTGATGTTGACTGCTTAGGCAAACCCCTTTCGGTTCAGAAGTGGTGCCTGAAGTAAACGTCACTTTTTGTACATGACTTAAATTGGGTTGTGCAGACATGCTTGAAAGAATGCTGACTCGCTCGAACAATTGAAGTGTGCCTGAGTATTCATTTTTAAAGATGAACCCCAGATTTCTGGCATGTTCCTCTTTAGCAACGAAGATTGCTTGCATGCCAGTACTTTGAATGGTGTGAATCCACTGGGTCGGTGTAAAAAATCCTGGTAGAGGAATCAGGGCGATGCCCAATTGGTGGCATGCTAAATCAATCGCAATCCACTCTAAGGAGTTATCTGCTAAAACACCCACAGGTGCGGCAGGATTTTTGCGCGCAAGTAGTGCTTGGGTCAGTTGCTCGACTTTGTTTTGAAGCGCATTCAAGTCCCAGCTTTCATCTAATGATGAAAGCAGAGTTTGATTGCTTGGTAAATCATTAAGCCAGTTGTGCATAACCCGAGGCAATATCACCAAACATCACTTCTGGCTCGGTGCTGTAATAGTTGCCCCATAGCTGACCGGCATCTGGCAATCTTTTGGGGTCTGCTTTAGCCAAAGACACCAGTTGAATGCCTAGGCGCTTAAATGAGTTCAGTAAGTTTCTAGTCGCCGTAAAAGCAACCCATTTGTAACCTTGCTCATGCAAATAACGGGTCATGTTGATAATCAATGTGCGACCAGCCCCTGCATGAATGGCTGCTAAATTGCCAACTTCAATGATTTGACTGCGCAACACGTTTTCTTGAACATGCGCGGCAATGTCCATTTCAAGTGGTAAATCTAAATAGGATTCTAAAAATGCTTTCTTCTTGTCCAAGAAAGAAAATCCAAGAGCAGCTAACCATTGACCACGATCATCTTTGCAGCCGACCAAAATATCGCTGAAATGATGAATATTGGCACCATAGGTTTTATAAAAAGTACTTGCAATAAAGCTTTGCAAGCTGGCGCGATCTGGATGATCTTTGGTGACCCATTCAAATTGGTAGCTACTGTCTTCTGAACAGAATTCATGACTGAATACTGTATGCTTTGCATGTTGTTGTGAGGTCAAAACAAGAGCCATTGCTGATCCTTTTTGCTTAATATGGGTGTAACAGTAAAGGTCAAAAATTAAGGCTAAATTAAGAAAACAGGGTTTTTTCAATGATTGCACGATTGAATACTTAAGTCATTGATTGATATAGATTATTTAAATATTTTGAGGGGTCTTTTTTGAGAAAAATTATCTGTTTAGGGCTGTTTTTAATGGCTTCCCAGGTCATGGCCAAGCCTTTGCAAGTGGGGGATGGATATCCCACCATTCAACTCAAAGACCAACACGATCAAGCGGTGGTGATCAATGAACAAGTTCAAATGATTCTTTTTGCAGCTGGGAAATCAAGCAGTGAGTTGATGAGTAAAACATTAGAAGCCTTGCCTGCGAATACACTCAAAGATAAAAAAGCACTCTATGTGGCTGATATCAGCGGTATGCCAGGATTCATCACAAAAATGGTGGCCATTCCAAGGATGCAGAAAATGCCTTATTCAATTGGCTTAATTAGGGATGAGGTGGGCCAAGTATTTCCTAAAAAAGACTCGGCCATCACCATCATTCGTTGGCAGGCTGGCAAGATCGCTGACATCCGTTATGTGACGACACAAGAGGAAATTACCAAAGAATTGCAGTAAGTAGCAGTTCTGGCATGAGTTCACGCTTTGAACAGGTATCAGCACTTAGAAATTATTTATAAGTGACCATGAGTCTATTCAGTCTTAAAATATTTTGATTGATTGATTGATTGATTGATTGATTGATTGATTGATTGATTGATTGATTGTCATCAAATCAAAAGTCACAGTCCTTGAGTTGGGAGAATGAGTATGTTGCGTTTTGATATTCCGCCGGTGAATGCCAATGTAGCCAGACTAGAGGCCTTCATCACCTTTTCTTTTTGCTTAATTGCGCTTTTAGGCTTCCCTCACTTGATGCCAATTTTGGCTGTCATGGGATTTGTCAGAGGATTTTTTGGCCACTACAAGTGCCCATCGCATCGCCTGTTTACCAAAGTCATGAACAGCATGAACATTGCGGGTAAAAAAGAAAATGCGGGCGCCAAAATGTTCGCTAACAAAATTTTATTCATTGCGGCGACTGTGGTCTCGATTTTGTTTTATGTAGGCAATGATTTGTGGAAAGTGCCCGCAACAGCTTTGGTCATTTTTTCAACACTGGAGTGGCTCTTATCGTTCTGTGTTGCTTGTTGGGCCTATGGATTTTGGTATAAGTTTTTTCCACCTCAATCCAATTAAGAAAAACCCCTCTAAGCCTAGCTCCACACGGCTGGCTTCTTCGCTGCTTTGGCCAGACCCTCTAAATAAGCTTCATGCGCTTCTTGCTCTTCAATCGTGGCCAGCTGAACAACTAACTTAGTGGGTAAGGCTTGGCGTTTGGTTTCGCCACCGTCGCCATCCATGCCACCTAAATCAATCATGAGGTCTTCTTGACCTCGGGTCATCGCCAAATACACTTCAGCCAACAACTGGGCATCTAGTAAGGCGCCGTGCAAGGTGCGATGGTCGTTGCTAATGGCAAATCGCTCACACAAAGCATCTAGGGAATTTCTTTTTCCTGGGAACATGTCTCGCGCTTGTTTTAAGGTGTCGGTGATTTGATGCACATGATCACTGGTGCAACCTCGCTTGAGGAGTCCAAACTCAGCGTCTAAAAAGCCCACGTCAAAGGGGGCATTGTGAATAATCACTTCAGCACCTTTTAAAAAGGCAATGATTTCATCCGCTACTTCTGCAAAAGTAGGTTTGTCTGATAAAAATTCAACCGTTAAGCCATGAACGGCGACAGCACCTGGGTCGATATCACGCTGTGGGTTGATGTAGTGATGCAGCTGCTTGCCGGTTAAACGACGGTCAATCATTTCAAGGCAACCGATTTCAATGATGCGATCACCCGTAAGCGGGTTCAATCCAGTGGTTTCTGT
This sequence comes from Polynucleobacter sp., assembly GCA_023257325.1. Taxonomy (GTDB): domain Bacteria; phylum Pseudomonadota; class Gammaproteobacteria; order Burkholderiales; family Burkholderiaceae; genus Polynucleobacter. Next base: position 15,279 of record JALRCP010000081.1, read on the forward strand.
GTCAAGAATGATTTGGCGCATAAATTTTTCAACGAACCTTTCATTTAATCTTTGAGCATTTCAGCTGGAATATCCATAGGACCTGTACCGCTGTACTTGTCGAGATATAAATAAATCACAGGTGTGATGATGAGGGTTACAAATTGCGACACAATCAAGCCGCCGACCACAGCAATACCTAAAGGCTGGCGTAATTCAGCGCCAGCACCTAAACCAATTGCAATCGGCAATGCTCCCATCACGGCGGCAAGGGTGGTCATTGTGATTGGTCTAAAGCGCAATAAGCAAGCGGTGCGAATCGCTTCTTTGGGCGACATGTTTTGATGTCGTTGGGCATCTAGCGCAAAGTCAATCATCAAAATCGCATTCTTTTTCACGATACCAATTAATAACAAAATACCAATCGTGGCGATGATGGTTAACTCAAGATCAAAGATGCGCAAGAAAATCAATGCGCCAATGGCGGCCGATGGTAAACCCGCCAAAATAGTTAACGGGTGTATGTAGCTCTCATAGAGAACACCCAAAAGAACATAAATGACTAAGACAGCTGCTAGTAGCAAAATAATCTGACTCGATTGGCCACTTTGGAATACCGCAGCATCGCCACCATAGCTCGTGATGATTGAGGGTGGCAACTGAAGTTCTTTAACAAACTGCTCTAGTTTTTTAGTGGCATCGCCCAAGGCCACATCTGGAGCCAAGTTAAAAGAAATCGTGACCGCTGGAACCTGGCCTTGATGGTTGACAGCAGTAGGGCCAATCGTGCGACGGAAAGTCGCAATACTTGAGAGTGGCACTAGTTTGTCATTCAGTCTACCGCGGATATAAATGCCATTTAAATCAGTTTCGTATTGTTTGTACTCATTCGCGGCTTGCAGAATCACTTGATAGGTATTCACGCTGGTATAAATGGTTGAAACCTGACGTTCACCGTACGCTGAATACAATGCGTTCCGAATATCAGCCACAGTCACTCCGGCGCTAGCAGCTTTTTCACGGTCAATGTCAATCTGCGCTTGTAAACCCTTCAATTGTGAGTCGGTGGTGATGTCTCGGAAAATGCCAGGCTCAGAGCGCATCTTTTCAGTGACTTTGTTCGACCATTCATTGATACCCTCAAAGCCCACGCTTTGCAAAATATATTGGTAACGACTTTTGGTGACTTTGCCGCCCAGTTGTAAATTTTGGATAGGTCTTAAATAAATTGCGAGGCCAGGAATATCCTTTAAATCAGCGCGCAAACTCTCCAAAGTCTTTTTCATATTGACTCGGTCGCCACGTGGTTTGAGGTTCACAAACATTCGGCCTGTATTGGTGCCTGTATTCGCGCCACCTCCGACAATGGAAACCAAACTCTCAATGTTCGGATTGTTGCGAACAATCTCAGCAGCTTGATTTTGTAATTCAACCATGGCTGTGAATGACACATCATCAGCGGCTTCTGTGGTCACAAACAATTGGCCCGTATCCTCTTCTGGAAAAAATCCTTTTGGACTCCAAATAAATAAGCCAACGGTAATGATTAATGTGGCCAGAGCACCTTGTAGGACTTTTCTTTGATTGTTTAGGGCCCAATCTAAAGCTTTCTCATAGCTTGTGAGCACTTGATTGAAGTATCGATCAAAAGTGATTGTGATTGGGCGTTCTTTCACTGCTTGACCATGCTTGGGTAAAAAGCGACTACAAAGCATGGGCACTAAAGTTAAAGAAACCACTGCAGATACCAAGATAGATAGAGATACAACCACGGCGAATTCTCTAAACAACAAGCCTAAGGGGCCAGGCATGAAGAAAATCGGAATAAATACCGCCACCAAAGAAATAGAGATAGAAACAATCGTAAAGCTCACTTCGCGACTGCCCTTGAGAGCTGCCTTGAGAGGCGCCATGCCTTCTTCAATGTGACGCATGATGTTTTCAAGAACCACAATTGCATCGTCTACCACCAGGCCTACTGCAATCGTAATTCCCAGCAAAGAAATATTGTCTAAGCTGTAGCCCAGCCAATACATGATGGAAAAAGCGCCAATCAAAGAAATCGGCAAGCTCAATGCCGGAATGATGGTGGCTGATGCATGTTTCAAAAACAAGAAAATCACCATGACCACCAAAGCAATGGTGAGCAATAAGGTGAAGTTCACATCATGAATCGCTTCTCGAATTGATTTAGAACGATCAATCAATAAATTCACTTTAATCGATGCGGGCATTTGCTGTTCAAACTGAGGCACCATTTTGCGAACAGCATCCACAACAGCCACTGAGTTGGCTGTGGGTTGGCGAAGAATCGCCAAGGCAATCGAGCGCTCACCGTTATAGGCTGCGACTGTCTTGACGGATTCATAACTCTCTTCAACCAATGCCACATCTTTCAAACGCACGGGCAAACCATTGCGTTGGGCAATCACTAAGTTGGCGTACTCACTGGCTTTAACCAATTGTTGATTGGCATAAATTGTGAGCAATTGTCTGGGGCCATCAAGTACACCCACTGGTGTGTTTGAGTTGGCACTGTTGACAGCTTTTGCCACATCATCGATGGTGAGATTTTTGGTGGCTAATAAAGAGGGGTTGACTTGTATTCGGATAGCATAGCGTTTCTGACCGTAGACCAATACCTGAGCCACGCCATCAATGGTCGAGAGGGTGGGGGAGATGAGGTTTTCAGCGTAGTCATTGATTTGCGATAAATCCATCGACGGTGAGGTCATGGTCATGATCAGTACCGGCGCATCCGCAGGATTCACCTTGCGGTAAGACGGTGGATTGGTCATCTCAATCGGTAAACGTTTTTGAGCGCGCAAGAGAGCTGCCTGAACATCGACCGCTGCTTTATCAATGTCTCGATTGTTATTGAACTCAAGAGTGACGTTGGTTGTGCCTAAAGTATTCGTTGAGCTAATGACAGTGATGCCATCAATGGTTGAAAACTCTTTTTCAAGAGGCAGCGCCACCGAAGAAGCCATATTCTCAGGGCTGGCACCGGGTAAATTGGCGCTGACCTGAATCACCGGCGTATTAAAGCTCGGTAGAGCAGCAACCGGAATTTTCAAATAAGCAACTGTGCCTGCGGCCACCGTGGCCAAGGACAGCAAAATCGTCATGACGGGACGGCGTATGCATAACTCAGAAATATTCATGACTGATTATTTCCCGGCGCTGGCTGATTCTCTAATGACGCCGTTTGGCCTTAGATTTTGTTTTCCTTCAACAACGATTTTGTCGCCAGCATTGACGCCTGTGACGACCGTACTGCCTTGATATTGATAAATGACTTTCACAGGCTTTAGGGCAACCTTGTTATCTTTTTCAACCACGTACAAATGATCGCCCTTGGTGTTGGTCACAATCGCTTGTGTTGGAACAGACAAGGAGTCTTTTAAAGTTTTTGCTTTGAGTTTGATACGCACAAATTGACCTGGAATCATCAATGCATTGGCATTGCTCAATTGTGCCTTGACCCTAACAGCACCAATCGCTGGATCGACTTGGTTATCAACCACAAATACTTTACCCTCAACCGGTGTGTTGGAGCCATTGATATCAACACTCACTGTGAGTTCTTCACTGGCTTCGCGTGCGCCGAGAATCAAAGGAATTTCTTTTTCAGAAACAGTGAACTGAACATTGATGGGGTCTAGTTGAGTGATAGTCACCATCGCCCCAGTGGTTGTGGTGGAGGTGGCACTGCTGGTGGTTGCAATGTTCGTGCCTGCTTGAACCAAGCTACCTGGGAAGACATTAATTACCCCCGCGCGACCTGAAATTGGCGAGCGAATATGATCAAAGCTCATGGCCACTTCAGCGGCACGCGCATTGGCTTGAGCTGATTGCATATTGGCCTTTGAAGTATCGGCGGCGGCTTGAGAGATGAACTTTTTCTCAATCAGTTCTAACGATCGTTTGTATTGACGAGTGGCGTCATCTGCCAAAGCCTTGGCTTTTTCATAATTGGCACGACTGGCGCGATCATCCAGAGTAAATAACAAATCACCCGCTTTGACTGCTTGCCCTTCTTTGATGTGTATTTTGCTCACTATGTTGGTGGTTTGTGGACGAATGTCCACAATGTTCGCAGCCACAATATTGCCAGTTGCTTCGATGATCACTGGGGTGTCTACCGTTTGAACTAACGTGGTAGTGACGAGTTGAGGAGGAACTTTTTTTGCTGATTTGGGAACGAAACGATCGTAAGCGTAGTTGGCAGCAAACAAAATCACCACAGCAATGATGATGCGTTTCTTGTGTTTTAGGATGAAGGCATAAGTTTTGGCCCAGTCAAACTTTTGAACTAATGTTTTGCAGCGAGCAAATAAGGCACAGCCCATCGCCATGAATTTAGTTTTTATTTTTTCTAATAACTGCATAGTTTGTAGGCCTTGGGATGTCAGCCACTATCTCCTGATTGATTCTGCAACAATTCTCGCACATTCCAAGTCCCTTGGCATGCTCTGGCCAGAGAATGTTCGAAACCTATTTCAAATACTCTAGGATTGTTGTAAATGCTCTTCGACACCTTTGTTTGCAAGAGCGTCTGCCAGTTCGTTGCCAGGGTGCCCTGCGTGCCCCTTGACCCAATGCCAGTCAATTTGATGTTTGCCGAGTAACTGATCAATTTCTTGCCATAAATCCACGTTTTTAACGGGATCTTTGCCCGCTGTTTTCCAGCCTCTGGCTTTCCACCCACCCATCCATTCAGTGACCCCTTGCATGACATATTTGGAGTCTGTGTACAAGCTCACATGACAGGCCTGTTTCAGGGCTTTGAGTGCTTGGATGACTGCAGTCATTTCCATGCGGTTATTGGTTGTCAGTGTTTCGCCACCGTACAAATGTTTTTCTTTATCACCGGAGCGTAGAACCACTCCCCAACCACCGGGGCCAGGGTTGCCCTTACACGCTCCATCGGTGTAAATGATGACTTTGGCACTTGGGGCGTTCATGGCATGACTTTCATGAAATTTCTTCGCATGGATTCTTTTGTTGATTCGATCCCAATTGAGCTGCTGGGCTTAATTGGGTTTGGCCCTTGGGAAGGGCTTTTTCAATTTTTCCCACCAAGGTCAAAGTGGACACTCGTTTGATTGCTGAAATAATAAATACCGAACCTAACACTGGCCACCATCTGTCTCCGGCTTTTTCAAGGAAAGCCATTTTTTGCATGCCAGAAGCACTGCGCAGTGGCAGGCGATAGCAACCAAAGCGACCTCGATCCACTGAGAAATTCAAGAGTTTGAGCCAGTCTTTGATGCGCAGCAAGGCCATGAACTGACCTTCGCGAGGAAGGTAAGGTTGGCCGATTAAATGGCTGCAATATTGGCGTAGGCCCCATAGGCTGGCTGGATTAAATCCAGAAATCACTACGCGACCCTCGGGCATCAAAATACGATCAACTTCGCGCAGCACGGCATGTGGGTCTTTCGCAAATTCAAGAACGTGCGGCAAGATCACTAGATCAATACTTTGGTTGCTAAACGGCAACTCCTCAGGGATGCCTGCGACGGTATGCCATTGCTTGGATTCTTGATCGGCTGGCTTGTCGTGAGGCGCTCGCAAGATCATTTGTAAGGGCATGCGGTTCTCTCGCAAGCTGGGTAATTGAGGTAAGCCAATTTGCAAGGCGTGATATCCAAAAATATCACTCACAATGTGGTCAAATTGAGTTTGTTCCCAATCCAGCACATACTTTCCTGGAGGTGAGCCAAGCCATGCGTCCCAGGAAGTCCAGGGGGCTGGCGGGTTCTCAATGGTGGGTATTTGACTCATAAGTACTTATTTGTATGCCTGATGACAATTTACTGCAAGTGCAAGCCATTTCTGCTTTTGACGATAACTATATTTGGTTATTGTCAAAAGGGCATTGTGCCGTAGTTGTTGATCCTGGCGATGTACAGCCTGTGATTGATGTTCTTCAGAAAAAATCTCTTGTCTTGCAGGCTATTTTAATCACGCATCACCATGCAGATCATATTGGGGGTGTTGCTGAAATTCTTTCTTGGTGTGAACATCACCAAGGCGTTCAACCAACAGTTTATGGCCCTGCTCGTGAAGAGATAAGCTGCGTGAGTGAGTCAGTGATGGGTGGGGATGTGATCAGCATCCCCCATCTGGATGCCCACTTTAAAGTCTTGGATGTTCCAGGCCATACAGCTGGACACATTGCGTTCTATTTGGAAACTCTGAACCAGAGTGACGAAAAAAATCTAGAGAGACATCTATTTTGTGGTGACACGCTTTTTGCCTCAGGGTGTGGCCGTCTATTTGAAGGAACGGCGACTCAGATGGCTCACTCATTGAATCAATTCAAATTATTGCCTGATGACACATGGGTTCATTGTGCGCACGAATATACCTTGTCTAATATAAAATTCGCCTTGGCAGTTGAGCCCCACAATGTTGATTTGCAAAATTGGCAAAACAAAGCTCAATTACTCAGAAATCAAGGGTTGCCAACATTGCCGACAACTTTGGCACATGAGAAGCGTGTTAACCCATTTTTAAGATGTGAGGAAGTGTCTGTGATTCAGTCAGTGGTTCAGCAGCGAGCTCTCCAATCAATAGATCCCATATCGGTTTTTGCCGAATTGCGTTCATGGAAAGATACTTTTAGAGCATGACCCAATTACAGACTCATCGTCATTTCAGTTCTTTGCGACTTTTTATTGTCCTTTTAAGTGCGCTTTTTTTATCTGCTTGCGCCACGATGGGAGAGGATTGGTCAGATCAAAAACCGAAAAGCCAATCTGCCAAGTATGGTAAGTTTGGTAAAGCTCCTCGGGTGAATGTTGATAAGGACTCTGTGGGGGCCTTGAATGCCCCCTATAACGATCTTTGGGATCGTGTGCGTGATGGTTTTGAGATGGAGGAGTTTGACAGTCCTCTTGTGATTAAGCATGTGCGTTGGTATGCCGATCGCCCTGATTATGTCGATCGCATGATGTCGCGTTCATCACGATATCTTTTTTATATTGTTGAAGAAGTTGAGCGTCGCAAAATGCCGATGGAGTTGGCGCTTCTGCCATTTATCGAGAGTGCCTTTAATCCAGAGGCATTTTCAAGAGCCAAAGCTTCTGGCATGTGGCAATTCATGCCAGGAACGGGCAAAGACTTTAAGCTCACTCAAAACGTTTTTAGAGATGAGCGCAGAGATGTGATTCAGTCAACCGAAGCTGCTTTGGATTATTTGCAGCGTCTGCACAAAATGTTTGGTGATTGGCATCTTGCCTTGGCGGCTTATAACTGGGGTGAGGGGAACGTTTCAAAGGCGATTAAACGCAATCAAGCTAAAAAACTGCCAACCGATTACGCCAGCTTAAAGATGCCCGACGAGACCCGCAATTACGTGCCTAAATTATTGGCTGTGAAGAAAATTGTGTCTGACCCCAAGGCCTACGGATTAAACCTACCCGTACTTGAAAACCATCCTTACTTTGTGATTGTTACCACCGAAAAAGACATCGATGTGGAGTTGGCGGCTCAGTTTGCGCGCATGAGCTTGGAAGAGTTCAGGGCCATGAACCCATCATTCAATAAACCGGTGATTCTCGGTGCCAGTGACCCACAAATATTGTTGCCTTTTGGTCGAGCAGAATCGTTTCAAGAAAATCTATTGCAGTACAAGGGCAGATTGTCCTCATGGACAGCCATTCGCATCAACTCCAGAGAGACTGTCGATCAATTGGCCAGCCGTTTAGATGTGGATGCCAATCAAATTAGGCAAATCAATGATATTCCTAGGGGGATGCGCATCAAACCAGGATCAACGGTCATTATTCCGAAGGGAACCAAAGCCAGTGACATTGCTGATCACTTGGCCAACAACACAAGCAAGCTTTTGCTGGAAAAAGACGTGGCCCCTAAGCCCAAGAAAAAACCCACACAAACCGCAAAATCAAGCCAAAAAGCTAAAAAACCTCAGCCCAAAACGACCGCTAACAATAAGCCCAAAGGGGAGCCTAAGACCAAGCCTAAGGGCGAGTCCAAGCTTGCCTCAACGGATAAAAAGAACCCTTAGTATCTACAAAACACCCTAATCTCTAGGGTGAATCCCTGATGTGTCAGACATCAGTCAGTATCTAGTTGCAAATTCCTATAGTTCAATTAAACACAACAAGTTGTTGAGGGAGAGTTGCATGTCGGCGTATAAGGCATTTCACGAGCGTTCAATCAAAGATCCTGAAGGATTCTGGGCGGAGCAGGCTCAGTTAATTGATTGGCACAAGCCATTTGATCAGGTGCTGGATTACAGCAAGCCACCTTTTGCCAAATGGTATGTGGGTGGTAAGACCAATCTTTGCCATAACGCGGTCGATCGCCATCTTAAAGACCGTGCAGATCAGCAAGCTTTGATTTCTGTTTCTACAGAGACGGATCAAGAGAGAACATATACCTTTAAAGAGTTGCATACCGAAGTCAATCGCATGGCAGCGATCCTTAAAGCTCACGGTGTGATCAAGGGTGATCGTGTCTTGATTTATATGCCGATGGTGGCTGAAGCATGTTTTGCAATGTTAGCCTGCGCACGCTTGGGCGCGATTCACTCAGTTGTATTCGGCGGCTTTGCTTCTCATAGCTTGGCTTCTCGCATTGATGATGCCAAACCAAAGATGGTCATTTTGGCGGATGCGGGTGCACGTGGTGGCAAGCCAGTGCCTTACAAGCCATTGTTGGATGAAGCGATTACTTTGTCAGCCCACAAGCCAGAAAAAGTCTTGTTGATTGATCGCAAATTGGTTGAGTACAACAAGGTGGCGGGTCGTGATTTGGATTACGCCACAGAGCGTGCCAAGGTCATGGATGCGCAAGTACCTTGTGAGTGGTTAGATGCCACCGACCCTTCTTATATTTTGTACACATCCGGTACGACTGGCAAACCAAAAGGTGTGCAACGTGATACAGGCGGTTACGCCGTGGCTTTGGCTTCATCGATGCGCCATATTTATGGTGGCAAGCCTGGTGAAGCGATGTTCACGACATCTGACATTGGTTGGGTAGTGGGACATAGCTACATTATTTATGGCCCATTGATCAACGGCATGGCGACCATCATGTATGAAGGTACGCCTTTGCGTCCTGACGCAGGTATTTGGTGGAAATTGGTTGAGAAATACAAAGTCTCAGTGATGTTCTCGGCACCCACAGCAGCTCGCTGCCATCGCCAGCGCCGTCAATGCGTTGCACGGCCTCTGCCTGGGCCTCATTGAGCTGCGGCCAGAGGGCGGGATCGAAACGGCCGGCTGCAGGGCCGGATGCGACGTCAGGGGCCTCAGGGCGGTCCTCGGCACTGCCGGGTTCGATGGCACGGCGCCTGATCAGTCCGCGCAACTCCAGGGCCTTGAGCACGGCGCGGCTGAAGCCATCCGCGCCGCAGAGTCGATCCAGGCGCCGTCCTCCGCCATGGCGCTCAAGGTGATCGAGCAGGGCCTGCTGGCGAGGCGTGCAGGCGGCGTTGA
>JALRCP010000089.1 GCA_023257325.1 Polynucleobacter sp.
AGTGATCACCGATTCACCATAAAGCATGCAGGCGCCAAACATGCCCAACATCATCACTATCAAATAAGAACGACTGCCGGTATTCATGGATCGAAGGGCTAAAGCCATGAGGGATAAGACACCACCCTCACCTTTATTATCAGCACGCATTACGAAAAATACGTATTTAAAGGTCACGACCAATAAGATGGCCCAAAACATCATTGAAATGATGCCGTACACAGCTGCTTGACTAAATGGAATACCGTGTTCAGGACTAAAACACTCTTTCAGGGCATAAAGCGGGCTCGTACCAATATCACCAAAAACCACTCCAATGGCCGCCAGCAATAATGCTGCTGTACTGCCCTTTTTATGGTGCTGTTCACCCTGAAGCTCTACAGGCTTGAGTAATGATGATTGCGAATATTCCGGATTGCTGATTGACACCGGTTACTCCCTTGTTAATAACGTTTTTATTATATGCTTAGGTTGTTGCGTTGCAACATTATTCTGTTACAAAGCTTTATCCAACCAATGCCCAATACCTTGGGCGTTGAGCTCTAAATCAATCTTTAAGAAATCAATAATTTGCTCATCATTCATCTTGCAACCCATTGATTTTAAATACTTAATATGAATTTTAGCCATGCCTAATTTGAGTAGTTCATGACGATTGGACTCCGTTTGAAGGCTTCTGGCCAAACTCACGATTTCATTCAATTGATCTAAAAAGAGTCTTTTTAAACGATCAACCCCATCGACGCGACTGTAATGGGTTGGAAACAAACATACGGGTGCTAAGGCTGAAATTCGCTCAACAGAATCTGTTAATGCTTCTGGATCAAACTGAATGGGGGTGGTCGTGGGCATGATGAATGGCCCCATATCCGTATCAAATTCACGATAAGACAATCCAAAAGTATCGCCCGTGAATACACCGCGACTCAAAGGGTCCCAAATCGCAATATGATGCTTGGCGTGACCCGGGGTATCCATAATATGCAAGACTCGATCACCTAGTTTTAGCTCAACCCCCTCCCCAACCTCCATCACACGGGATTGATCTATGGGTTGAAGTTCACCATACGATTCTTGAACAATCTCTTCACCATAAACACCCACAGCACCAGCACGAAGTGCCGTAGGATCAATCATGTGGCGAGCCCCTCTGGGATGAACCACCAATTGAGCATGGGGACACGCTTGCATCAGTAAACCAGCGCCACCCGCATGATCCAAATGAACATGCGTCAAGATAATGTACTGAACTTGATCCACTGAAATATTCAGCTCTTGCAGAGTTTTTAAAAATCTGGGCACTGAATAATTGGTACCCGCATCTATAAAGGCGACCGAACGGTCACCGAGCAGCAAATAACAGGCATCAAACTGCTCACGAACAAATCCAGTATCAATGCAATAGATGCCTGGCGCCACAAGGGTTGCATGGGTTAATGTAGGAGTCATGATGAAATTTTCACACAATGATGGCTTCTAACAAGACAATCAATAAAAAAATAATGGCACTAAAAGAGTCTCTAGCTTGAATTTAAAGGTCTGATGACCTTGCTATTTAGGGTTTTACCTGATATAGTCTTAATCTTCAGACGCGGGGTGGAGCAGTCTGGCAGCTCGTCGGGCTCATAACCCGAAGGTCATAGGTTCAAATCCTATCCCCGCAACCAAATTCAAAGCCCTTCAATCTTTTGAAGGGCTTTTTTCTTAGTTGAACTTATTTGGCATACTTAATCATTCACAACCCTATTTTCTAATTTGAGCTCACTCATGAAAAAACTTCTTCCAGTTCTTTTACTATTAATTACTCCTCATGTTTTTGCAGGCCCCAAAGTTGAGTTCAAAACTAGCGTGGGTGATTTTGTAGTTGAGGTCAACCCTGAAAAAGCGCCTAAAACAGTCGAAAACTTTTTGGGGTACGTCAACAGTGGTTTTTATGATGGCACGATCTTTCATCGCGTGATTAATAACTTCATGGTTCAAGGTGGCGGCTTTACACAAGACATGCAACAAAAAAATACCAAAGCCCCTATTCCTTTGGAATCTCAAAATGGCCTCAATAATGCCGTTTACTCCATTGCCATGGCCCGAACCAATATCCCAGACTCTGCCACAGCACAATTCTTCATCAACGTGGTGAATAATAAAAACCTTGATTACCCACGCCCTGACGGCCATGGTTATGCAGTCTTTGGCATGGTCATTAAAGGCACTGAAACCATCGACAAAATAAAAGTTGTCAGCACAACGCGTAAGGGTCCTTTTGCTGACCTACCTGTAACTCCCATTGTGATTAAAAGTGCCAAGGTCATCAGTAAATAAAGGATGAAGTCTTTGGAACCCCTGTCTTGCACCATCCTTTTAGATGATGCTTATAGCCAAGCCAATCATCCCAGCAGTCGTTTATATCAGTCCCCTATTCAGGTGATTGATGCCAAAGATGCCAGTGAGTTAAATGTAGCTTTTCAAGGGATTGAATCAGCGATTCATCAGGGGCAATATGTCGTTGCTTGTTTTAGTTATGAATTAGGCGAATACCTTCAGGGGCTTTCTCCAAAGCCATCATCGACTCCCTGGGTTCAAGCATGGGTTTTTGATTCAGTGATCAAGTTAAGCTCTGATGAGACCACTGCCTGGATTCAAAACGAAACTTCTAAATCCGCCAAGCCAGCAGAAATCACAAATTATTCTGCAAGCATTGATTTTGATCAGTATCAAAAAGACATTCAAGCCATTCATGCATTGATCAAGAACGGTGACACCTACCAGGTCAACCATACCTATCGCATCAAGGGCCAATTAAAAGGACAAGCTCTTGGTGCTTATGAAACTTTGAGACAAAAACAACCTGGGGCCTTTGGAGCTTATATTGAACATGCCAACGGCTGGATCTTGTCATGCTCACCGGAATGGTTCTTGCAAAAAGAGGCCGATACTCTCATCACCAAGCCCATGAAAGGAACCGCAAAATTAGGTGAAAGTAGTCTTTCTGAATTAAGGAATGACTCTAAAAATCGTGCGGAAAACGTCATGATTGTTGATTTATTGAGAAATGATCTCGGCAAAATATCAGAGCCTGGAAGCATTGAAGTTCCAGAATTATTTGAAGTGACTCGACATGGCGACGTCTTACAAATGACCTCAACCATTCGTTCAAGATGTCAAAAAGATTTGGGACTTCAACAACTTCTTCAAGCTATTTTTCCTTGCGGTTCCGTCACCGGTGCCCCCAAAAAGAGAACCATGCAAATCATCCAAGGACTGGAAGCCAAAGCTCGAAATTTATATTGCGGCGCCATCGCTTGGTTTGACCCGACCAGCCATCCAGGCCTAGGTAATCTTGGTATGAGCGTGGTCATACGAACGCTAGAAGTTGCACAAGATCATACATTTGAAATGGGTGTTGGCGGTGGCATCACCATAGACTCAGAGTCACAGGATGAATGGCATGAGTGCCAGACCAAATCAGAGTTCTTAAAATCTTTAATTGGTCAAACTGAGGACATCGGACTCTTTGAAACCATACGTATTGAAAATCAAGAAGCTGCACATCTCCAACGGCACCTCTTGCGCCTGAAAAAATCTGCTGATTATTTGGGTATCTCAGTTGATCTTGAAGCGCTTGAAAAGTTAGTCACGCAGGAATGCTCCCAGCTGATACCCACTCAAGTCTATCGAATGAGAATCGATTTATCAGCTCAAGGACAAATTCATATCAAGACTACAGCCGTGAGTGATTTGAAACCTTCTTATCCTCTGTTGTGGGCAAAAGATATTTTGCCCACGCCCGTAGTCATGTCAACGCTTGATTCATTACTTCAACACAAGGTCACCCGCAGAACATCTTATGATCAGGCATGGACTGTGGCTGAACAATTGGGTTCTTTTGATGCTCTATTTGTGAACGAGAAAGGTTTTGTCACCGAAGGTGGTCGATCCAATGTATTCA
>JALRCP010000114.1 GCA_023257325.1 Polynucleobacter sp.
ATGTGTCGTCTAGAAACTGGTCGGACCCATCAAATTCGTGTGCACATGGAGTCTGTGGGTAATCCACTCTTGGGTGACCCCGTTTATAAAAAGAAATCACCCGCTCGTTCAGAGCAACTCACTTTTTCAAGAGAGGGGCAGGCATTGCATGCTGCATTATTAGGCATCGTGCATCCCAGAACTCAAGAAAATAAAGTTTGGCATGCCCCAATGCCGGCTGATATGTATGCCCTCGGTATTGAGTTGGGTTTCTCCGAGCATGATCTCAATCCTGATTGGTCTAATTGGGATTGATTTAAGTCATGGCGACCCTTTCAGCCTCTTATTTAAATCTGTTGGATTGGCAGGCGCCACCCGGTGTTCAAGCCATGATCACCAATCGTCATGGAGGAGTCAGTCAAGCCCCATTTGATTCTTTGAACTTGGGTTTGCATGTGGGCGATGATCCCAAGTGTGTTGATCAAAATCGACAGACTTTGCGCACACGCTTGCCTGCAGAACCGATTTGGCTCAATCAAGTGCATGGCTCCACTATTTTTAATGCCAATACTTGGAATGGAATCGATGTTCCAGAGGCAGATGGCGTGGTGACCAATCAAGTCAATCGGGTCCTGGCCATCATGACCGCGGATTGTTTACCCGTTTTATTAGCAAGTCGAAATGGGTCAGTGATTGGCGCAGCTCATGCTGGTTGGCGGGGTCTTGCGGGTGGGGTGATTGAGCGCACCGTTGAAGCGATGCGTGATTTGGACCGTCACAATCATTCCAGTCATTTTATTCAGGCTTATCTAGGTCCTGCCATTGGTCCACAAGCTTTTGAAGTGGGCGCTGAAGTAAGAGACCTATTTTTGACTCATCAGTCACAAGATGCAAAACATTTCATTCAGTTAGATAAAAAAGATAAATATCTGGCCAATCTATATGGTCTGGCCACCAGTCGCTTGCACTCTTTGGGGATTCAGTTGATTGAGGGTGGTCAGGAGTGCACTTATCAGAATCAAAATTTCTTTTCGTACAGACGCGATCAACGGACAGGGCGAATGGGTAGTTTTATTTGGATTCAATCAAACAATTCTGCTCACGAGGCCTGACTCCGTAAGCTTGGATGAAGTTTCAGATAGGGTTAATTCTTATAACGAATTCCCTCATAACACCGCAGAATAGAGCTATTAGACCTCCGTCAAATATACATATTTAAGGGATTGTTATGGTGAACATGCAAGGCTTTGGAGCAGGCCCAACCCTGGCTCCTCAGCACATGGCGTTGATACCTCCAGAAAAGCTTTTGGAGATTCGTGAGCAGTATGCCAAAGAACTCGCTGCCTTGTGGGCCAATCCCACTGGAACACCCATTACTGATCGACGCTTCAAAGGTGAAGCTTGGCAAAACCCCTGGAACCAAGCGACAGTCAATTTTTATTTATTAAATTCTCGGCATTTATTGAAGTTGGCAGACGCGGTTGAAGCGGAAGCCAAAGTTCGTCAAAGAATTCGCTTTAGCATTGAGCAAATGATTGATGCGATGTCGCCTTCAAACTTTTTGGCGACTAACCCTGAAGCTCAGCAACGTCTTATTGAGACCCAAGGCAAATCGCTTCAAACAGGCATTTTGAATGCTTTACAAGATTTGGGTAAAGGCAAAGTTTCTCAAACGGATGAAACGGCCTTTGAAGTGGGTAAGAACGTTGCGACTTCAGAAGGTGCAGTGGTTTATCAAACCAAGTTATTTCAAATACTGCAGTTCAAGCCTTTGACACCTCAGGTGTATGAGCGTCCCTATTTGATGATTCCACCTTGCATCAACAAATATTACATTTTGGATTTGCAGCCAGAAAGTTCTGTGGTTCGTTATTTGGTGGAGCAGGGGCACACGGTTTATTTGATCTCTTGGAAAAATCCAGATGCCAGCATGGCTGATACGACTTGGGATGATTACATCGGTGGCGCCATCCACGGTATTGAGACCGTTCAAGATATCAGTGCTCAGAAGCAAATCAATATTTTGGGATTCTGCGTCGGTGGCACGATTACAGCCACAGCCCTGGCTGTCATGGCAGCTAGAAACCAACATCCTGCGGCTAGCTTGACGCTTCTGACCACTTTGTTAGATTTTTCAGACACAGGTATTTTGGATGTATTTGTCGATGAGGCTTTGGTCACTTTGCGTGAAAACACCATCGGTGGAAAAAATGGTGGCAAGTGTGGCATGTTGCGAGGCGTTGAATTGGCCAATACTTTCTCATTCTTAAGACCCAATGATTTGGTTTGGAATTACGTGGTAGATAACTACCTGAAGGGTAATTCCCCACCTCCATTCGATTTGCTCTATTGGAATGGCGATTCAACCAATTTACCGGGCGCCATGTATTCCTGGTACTTGCGTCACTTGTATTTACAGAATGAACTAAAAGTGCCTGGCAAATTAACAATCTGTGGAGAAAAAGTCGATTTGGGCAAAATCAAATGCCCGGTTTATCTCTATGCCTCACGGGAAGATCACATCGTGCCTTGGTGGTCTGCGTACGAATCAGTCAAATTACTCAAGAGTGCCAAAGTTCATTTTGTTTTGGGGGCCTCAGGTCACATTGCAGGCGTGATCAATCCACCCGCGAAGAAAAAGCGCAACTACTGGGCCAACGCCAAGTTGCCAGCGACTGCAGATGCATGGTTTGAGGGCGCGAAAGAAATTGAAGGCAGTTGGTGGCCTGATTGGGCCAATTGGCTCAAACCGTTGAGTGGCAAGAAAAAAGCCGCGCCTAAAAATTATGGCAACGCCCAATACAAAGTTTTAGAACAAGCACCAGGGTCTTACGTCAAAGAAAAGGCTGTGGATTAAGAGTCATTTTTAATATTGAATTAACAGAGGGAGATAGCATGAGTCAGAAGATTGCGTATGTAACAGGTGGTATGGGTGGTATTGGTACCGCTATTTGCCAGCGTTTGGCCAAAGATGGTTTTAAAGTCATTGCTGGTTGTGGTCCTAATTCGCCGCGCAAAGACAGATGGTTGGGTGAGCAAAAAGCATTGGGTTTTGACTTCACAGCCTCTGAGGGCAACGTGGGTGATTGGGATAGCACGGTAGCTGCTTTCAATAAAGTCAAAGCTGAATTTGGCAAGATTGATGTGTTGGTGAACAACGCAGGTATTACTCGTGACACGGTGTTTCGTAAGATGACTCCAGAAGATTGGCGCGCTGTGATTGATACCAACTTGAACTCTTTGTTCAATGTGACCAAGCAAGTGATTGATGGCATGGTGGATGCTGGTTGGGGACGCATCATTAATATTTCATCGGTGAATGGTCAAAAAGGTCAGTTTGGTCAATCTAACTACGCTACGGCCAAAGCGGGTATTCATGGCTTTACGATGTCTTTAGCTCAAGAAACAGCCTCTAAGGGTGTGACGGTCAACACTGTGTCTCCAGGCTACATTGGTACAGACATGGTGACTGCAATTCGTGAAGATGTTTTGGAGAAAATCATCAATACGATTCCAGTCAAGCGCTTGGGAACACCTGATGAGATTGCTTCCATCGTTTCATGGATTGCTTCAGACCAAGGGGGTTTTGCTACAGGTGCGGACTTCTCATTGAACGGTGGTCTTCACATGGGCTAAGCTGGGCCTACCCCTCGGGGTATTTTGCACCGCAACAATGATGGGCTTGATTTACACATACAATATGGGTATTCAAGCCCAAATTATTTGATATGGTCACTAAAAAACAATCTGCAAAATCGGCGGGTGTTCGAACGATTAAAAAGTACCCTAATCGTCGCCTGTATGACACTCAGACGAGTACTTATGTCACATTGTCCGATGTGAAGGGCTTGGTATTGGCTCATGAAGAGTTCAAAGTTGTGGACGCCAAGACCGATGAGGATTTGACGCGCGCCATTTTGTTACAAATCATTTTGGAAGAAGAGGCGGGTGGTGTGCCTTTGTTCACAACACCCATGTTGTCTCAAATGATTCGTTTCTATGGGCACTCCATGCAGGGCATGGTGGGTGGCATGCTAGAAAAAAACATTCAGTCATTTATTGATATGCAATCACAATTTGCTGAGCAGTCCAAGCAAGGTGGTGCGACCCCAGAGAGCTGGGCAAAATTTATGAGTGGACAGAATCCCATGATGCAACAAATGATGGGTGGTTACATTGAGCAAAGTAAGAATTTGTTCACTCAAATGCAAGAAAAAATGAAGGATCAAGCCAATGTGTTTACAGGCTTTCCTTTTACTCCCCCTAAGAAGAGCGATCAATAATTGAGCGGCAAGATTGGTTTTGTTTCCTTAGGTTGCCCTAAGGCACTGGTAGATGCTGAGCGCATCGTCACGCAGTTGCGCGCGGAAGGTTATGAGATCGCCAAAGACTATGCAGGTTCAGATTTGGTCGTGGTGAACACGTGTGGATTCATTGACTCAGCCGTTCAAGAAAGTCTGGATGCGATTGGTGAAGCTCTTGCTGAAAATGGCAAAGTGATTGTCACAGGTTGTTTGGGTGCAAAGAAGAATGCGGACGGTTCAGATGTGGTGACTTCTGTGCACCCGAAAGTATTGGCGGTCACTGGACCTCATGCAGCCGATGAAGTCCTTGAAGTCGTTCATCAGCATCTGCCCAAGGAGCATGATCCATTCTCTGACTTGGTGCCCAAAGCAGGAATCAAACTGACTCCCAAACACTATGCCTATCTAAAGATTTCAGAAGGTTGTAATCACCGTTGTACTTTTTGCATCATTCCAAGTTTGCGCGGTGATTTGGTTTCGCGCCCGATTGGGGATGTACTTTTGGAGGCGCAACACTTATTTGAAGCCGGCGTAAAAGAATTATTGGTGGTGTCGCAAGACACCAGCGCGTATGGGGTCGATGTTCAATACCGTACGGGTTTTTGGAATGGTCGTCCGGTTAAAGCTAAATTGTTTGACATGGTTGAGGCCTTGGGTCAGTTAGCAAAACAACATGGTGCATGGGTTCGTTTGCATTATGTGTATCCCTATCCACATGTGGATGAAATTTTGCCTCTGATGGCGCAGTTCGCCCATGAAGGCAGTGGCGTCCTACCGTATCTGGATATTCCCATGCAGCATGCTCACCCTGATGTACTCAAACGCATGAAGCGTCCGGCCAGTGGTGAGAAAAATCTCGATCGCATTCAAGCGTGGCGACAAGCTTGTCCAGATTTAACCATCCGCAGTACTTTCATTGCGGGTTTCCCAGGTGAAACTGAAGAAGAATTTACCTATTTATTAGACTTCATGCGTGAGGCAAAGATTGATCGTGCAGGATGCTTCGCTTATTCACCGGTGGATGGCGCCAAAGCCAACGAATTAGCAGGTGCATTACCCGATGAAGTCAGGAGTGAACGTCAAGCTAGATTCATGGCCGTGGCAGAAGAAATTTCAATTCAGCTCTTGCAAGCCAAAGTGGGTCAGCGCATCAAAGTCTTGGTGGATGGTGTCAGCTCAAAAGGAGGCGTGGGACGCAGTCAATCCGATGCTCCTGAGATTGATGGCCTCGTTCATTTACTCCCAACTGACAAGATTTCTAAAAAATACAAAGTCGGTGATTTTGTTAAAGCCACTGTGGTGGGTACACAGGGTCATGATCTGATTGCACAGTTGTAATTAGTCCTTTTTTATAGATAAGTAGGGCCTTGGATGGGTAATTACCCCTAGTATTCCCTAATAGTCTGTTTTAGACAGTTACTCGTAAGATTAGCCTTACAGACTAGACTTTTCTATTTATAACAAGTATTCAAGGGAGTTCCAGATGGCACGTGATGTAGTCGTTCTAAGTGCAGTTCGTTCTGCAATTGGTGGTTTTGGTGGTTCATTGAGCAGCATGGAGCCCGCTGAATTAGCTGGTACGGTCATGAAAGAAGCGGTGAACCGTTCTGGTGTTGACCCAAAACAAATTAATTATGTAACTGTGGGTAACTGTATTCCTACAGAATCACGTTTTCCTTATGTGGCTCGTGTCGCTGCAATCCAAGCCGGTTTACCGATGGATTCAGTGGCCATGGCGGTCAATCGTTTGTGTAGTTCTGGTCTGCAAGGTATTGTGACCACATCACAAGCCATCATGTTGGGTGATTGTGAGTATGGTGTGGGTGGTGGCGTGGAAGTTATGTCACGTGGTATCTACGGTGCACCTGCGATGAGAACAGGTGCACGTATGGGTGATACCAAAATGATTGACATGATGGTAGCCACTTTGACTGATCCATTTGGTGCAGGTCACATGGGTATCACTGCGGAGAATCTAGCCGCTAAATGGAACATTACTCGTGAAGAGCAAGACGCTTTGGCGGTTGAGTCTCATCGTCGTGCAGCTGCAGCGATTGCTGATGGGCGCTTCAAATCTCAAATTACTCCAATCACGATGCAGACTCGCAAAGGCGACGTGGTATTTGACACAGATGAGCACGTCAAGGCCAATACCACCATGGAAAGTCTTGGCAAGATGAAGCCGGCGTTCAAAAAGGATGGCACGGTTACAGCGGGTAATGCTTCAGGTATCAATGACGGCGCAGCATTCTTTGTTTTGGCTTCAGCCGATGCGGCTGCAAAAGCAGGTCAAAAGCCAATGGCTCGTTTGGTGTCTTATGCTTTAGCAGGTGTGCCCAATGACATCATGGGTGAAGGCCCGATTCCAGCCTCTAAGTTAGCTTTACAACGTGCTGGTTTAACGATTGACAAGATGGATGTGGTTGAGTCCAACGAAGCGTTTGCTGCTCAAGCGATTGCTGTTTCTAAAGGTTTGGGTTTGGATATGAGCAAAACCAATCCAAACGGTGGCGCGATTGCTTTGGGTCACCCAGTGGGATGTTCAGGTGCATTCATTGCAACCAAAGCAATTTATGAACTTCACCGCACGGGTGGCAAGTATGCCTTGGTCACGATGTGTATCGGTGGTGGTCAAGGTATTGCCGTGGTGTTTGAGCGCTTGTAATCAACTCAAACTCAGCTCAACAAAAACCGCTCAGCAGAGCGGTTTTTTTATTAAATGACCTGTAAGACTAGTTTAGGAGATTTATCTAAGATTTTCAGAAGTAATCTTGCTGGGCCGGTTGGGTAACGTTTTCCTTGTTCCCAATTTCTGATGGTATCTAAAGGCACCATGATTCTCTCTGACAGCTCTTTTTGGGTGAAACCTAATTTTTCACGAATGCTTTTAGCATATAAAGCTGCATCCATTTTCGCCTCTAGGTCATCTTGAGCTTTTTGTTTAGCAATTTCTTTTTCGCCCGTGGCATCCAATAATTTCTTATTGAGCCTTGATTTTGGAAAAGACTTTGGATCATTAAAGTCAACTGCAATGCGCTTGATTCTGATATCTCTTTTTTTCTCTTTCATTGGCTTTCCTCGCTGAAATTATTCGGATAGCTTCTTCTCTTAATGTATAAATGACAACAAATAATATTTCTTCATGCATGGCCAGTAATTCATATCTTTCTTCACCATAATCATGTCGTATGTCGGGAGTGATGCATCGGTGAGGATCTAAAAATGCATTTGTAATATCTTTAAATTCAAAACCTCTTGATTGTTTACATGCTAAGTTTTTATCTTTGTCCCACTCAAAACCCTTTTTCTTAATGTAGTTCATTGAACTACTTATGTCAAGATGTAATTTAATGATCAAATAAACTCCTTTTCACATATTTGATGATTTAGCGAGTCTGTAAAGAACAAAACCCCCACTTCAAAGAAGTAGGGGTTGACTACTATTAAACGCTTATATGTGTGAAAGGTTTACAGGGTTTTTAATTCAATAGATCTAGCCAAGCATCCAGTCCCACGTGATCAAAAGCCACATCGGCTTTTTCTTTCACAATCGGTTTTGCTCGATA
>JALRCP010000132.1 GCA_023257325.1 Polynucleobacter sp.
CACCTAATTTATAGGTGGCTTTCGTACTACTGGTGGGCCCTCGCGGACTTGAACCGCGGACCAAAGGATTATGAGTCCTCTGCTCTAACCAACTGAGCTAAGGGCCCGTATGGATTAATCTTCCTCTAAGAAGCTCTTGAGTTTGTCGCTTCTGCTTGGATGACGCATTTTACGCAAAGCTTTTGCTTCTATTTGACGAATACGCTCACGCGTCACATCAAACTGCTTACCCACTTCTTCCAAAGTATGGTCTGTACTCATCTCAATACCAAAACGCATTCTAAGAACTTTGGCTTCACGAGGCGTCAATGAATCAAGAATATCTTTCACCACGTCACGCATCGAGTCATGCAATGCAGCCTCTTGCGGTGCCAATGTGTTCATATCCTCAATGAAATCACCCAAGTTTGAATCCGCATCATCACCAATCGGCGTCTCCATAGAGATAGGCTCTTTGGCAATCTTCATGATTTTGCGAATCTTGTCTTCAGGAATTTCCATCTTCAAGGCCAATGTGGCTGCATCCGGCTCAATGCCCGTCTCTTGCAAGATCTGACGACTGATACGGTTCATCTTGTTGATGGTCTCAATCATGTGAACTGGAATACGGATGGTTCTCGCTTGATCAGCGATAGAACGCGTGATCGCTTGACGAATCCACCAAGTCGCGTAAGTTGAGAACTTATAACCGCGGCGATATTCAAACTTATCAACGGCCTTCATCAAACCGATGTTGCCCTCTTGAATCAAATCCAAGAATTGCAAACCACGGTTGGTGTACTTTTTAGCAATTGAAATCACCAAACGCAAGTTGGCAACTGTCATCTCGCGTTTAGCAGCACGAGCGCGTTTTTCACCCTCGTTCATTTTCTTATTTACTTCCTTCAACTCAGGAAGCGGCAAGACAACTTTGTTCTGAATATCAATTAACTTCTGTTGAATTTCTTGAATCGCAGGAACGTTTCTTTCCAAAACAGCTGAATAAGACTTGCCTTCTTTGAGCAGAATAGAGGTCCACTTTAAGTTCAATGCGTACTTAGGCAAAGCATTCAATACCTCACCACGTGGCACTCCAACTTTATCTACCAATACTCGAACTAAACCACGCTCAAGTGACCAAACTTCGTCAACCTGCTTGCGCATGGTGTCGCAAAGTTTTTCAACTGATTTAGCGGTTAAGCGGAAACCCATCAACTCGTTGCGAATGGCTTCTTGAGCCTTTTTATATGCTGGTGAGTTATAGCCTTCCTTCTCATGGGCTTTGCGCATCTTGTCAAATTGCGTGCGAATCACCGCAAACTTAACCATCGACAATTGCTTTAACTCTTCCAACTGCTTAGCAGAAGCGGTGTTACCGCCACCACCACCGGACTCTTCATCCCCCTCTTCAGCCTCTTCGTCATCAAGATTTTCATCTTCCTCAACAGCGGTCATCGGAATGTCTTCAGCATTTGGATCAACCAAACCATCCACAAACTCGTCAATCTCCATTGAGCCTTCTTCAATTTTTTGAACGTTGTCCAAAATCTCAGAAATTGTTACTGGGCAAGCTGATAGAGCCATCACCATTTCTTTAAGACCGGCTTCGATCTTTTTAGCAATGACAATCTCACCTTCACGAGTCAACAAATCGACTGTACCCATCTCACGCATGTACATACGTACTGGATCTGTAGTTCGACCGAACTCAGAGTCAACCGTTGACAACGCTGCTTCAGCTTCTTCTTCAGCTTCTTCTTCTGTCGTGGCTGATGGGGCGTTTTCGTTCAAGAGCAATGTTTCAGCATCGGGAGCTTGCTCGTAAACAGTAATGCCAATGTCACTCAATAAACCAATGAGCGTCTCTAACGAATCTGAATCAGAAATCTCATCAGACATCACATCATTGATTTCACCATGGGTTAGGTAACCACGAGACTTACCCATCTTGATAAGGTGCTTCAAACGTG
Source organism: Polynucleobacter sp. (assembly GCA_023257325.1). GTDB lineage: Bacteria > Pseudomonadota > Gammaproteobacteria > Burkholderiales > Burkholderiaceae > Polynucleobacter. The sequence continues at coordinate 1,950 of JALRCP010000132.1, forward strand.
CGCGACGAAGCTCTTGCTGCTCTTCGCTACCAAGCTTTTGTGCATTGAACTCTTGCAACAAGGCTTTTTCTTTGGCCTTGCGATCACGCGCCTTTTGACGATCGGTGCGATTGTCAACGTTCGGATCAACTGGCTCTACTGGCTTTGGTTTACGTCCACGTGTTTTTTTAGGTTGCTCAACCGCCACCTCCGCAGAAACTTCAATGCTGGCTTCGGCTTCTTTAACTTTTTTGCCAGTTAATTTTTTAGCTTCTGCTGCTTTGGCTAATTTCGCTTCTTCTTTTAATTCTTTAGCTGTTTTAACAGCAGGCTTAACAGCTTTAACTGGCTTGACTGTTTTAGCTGGGGTCTTTGTTTTAGCAAGAGGTTTGCTCACTTTTGCTGGCTTAGCCACAGCCTTAATTGATTTTTTGGCTACAGGCTTGACCACGGCTTTCTTGGTCGCCGGTTTTTTAGCTACCGGTTTAGCCGCTGTTTTGACTATTTTTTTTGCTACAGGTTTAACAGTTACTTTTTTGGCTGCTGGCTTGGCCGGTTTTGCCGGTTTAGCTGCAGGTTTTTTTGTCACTGCCTTGACTGGTTTTTTAGCCACTGCTTTAGGTTTTGTTACAGGCTTTTTGACTGCGGGCTTCTTTGCCACGGTTTTGGCACTGACTTTTTTAATGCTGGCCTTGGAAATGGGTTTTTTGGCTTTAGATGCAGGCATAATGTTAGTACTCACTCACTTTAAATGACTTGGAAGTTACAAAACGGCTAACTTATTGAATTTCTTTGGAAATTCCGAAACCCTCTATTATAGTCGGTGAGTTAGCGTTTTTCCAGATTATTTGAGTTTTGTCATTAATTGACGGTATTTTTCTGCGTCATCTGGTTGTGCAGTGCCCGCTGCAATCCGAGCAGCAATTTCAGTCATTTGATCTTTGAGATCAATTTGTTCAAGCTTTTTAAGGGTTCCATAGAAATCCTCTCGAGCAATGTCTTCAGTTAAATCGCTGTCCATGATGCGTTCACGCAAGATGGCATACGACTTAGCCAAAGCAGTTTTGTCTAATTGCTCTTGAAAAACAGCAAAACCAACATTGGATGGCATCTGTTCACATTGAAAAATCAAATCTGCCATGAGTGCCATGGCCTTGTCTGATCTCTTTTTAGCTGCTCCCAAAATCAGTCGCTTGGGCTCTGCTTCTAACTGGCGCCCCAAATAGGGAAACTGCAACAAGATTCTGAGTATTTGCTCTGCCAAATCAGTGGGGGCCGTAGGGGGTGGTCCCGATGGGGTCGGCGCTTTTTTAGTCCAAGGTTTTTTGGGAGAGTTGTTTGCTCCTCCAAGACTTGAAATCTGTTGAGCCAAATTGGGTGTAGAAATATTGGGCTTGGCTTCTGAGGCAGGCTTGAACCCACAAAATAGTTCTAACTCTGCAGAAGTGATGCCAATGCGTTGCGCCAATTCTTTGATGAGCTGAGTTCTCAAAGCAATTGCGGGCATCGATAACAACAATGGCTTAGCCGCATGTTGAGTTTGGGCGCGACCCTCTGGAGTATTCCAATCATGACCTTCACTGGCCACCTGAATTACAAAAGAGGAAAGTGGCATTGCTTGACGAATCGCTTCCTCAAACGCAGGGGCTCCGCGCTCACGCACAAAACTATCAGGGTCATGCTCGGTTGGCAAAAATAAAAATTTCACTTCTTTATCGTCTGCCATCATCGGCAAGCAAGCTTCCAATGCCCGCTTTGCTGCACGCTGCCCTGCCGCATCCCCATCAAAGGAAAAAATAATTCGATCTGTTTGACGCATCAATGAACGAACGTGATTGGCAGTACAAGCTGTTCCCAATGTTGCAACACCATTGGCAAATCCTAATTGAGCCAAAGCCACCACATCCATGTAACCTTCACAAACAATCACATACCCTTTATCGCGAATCGCTTGCCTGGCCTCAAACAAACCATAAAGCGTATTACCTTTTGAGAACAAGGGTGTTTCTGGAGAATTCAAATATTTGGGTTCACCCACATCCAAGATTCGTCCACCAAAAGCGATCACCTGTCCTTTAGGGTTGCGGATTGGGAAAATGATTCGATCGCGGAAACGATCGTAACGTTTGGCATCTGCTTGAATAATTAATCCAGCTTCCACCAACACATTGGCCATCGCATCTTCTGAATAGGGTCCAAAAACATTTTCTAAACCTTGCCAAGAATCGGGCGCATAACCAAGATTAAACTTTTTAGCAATCTCACCACTCAGGCCTCGACCCTTTAAA
>JALRCP010000212.1 GCA_023257325.1 Polynucleobacter sp.
CATACCGCCACCCATCACCTTACCTAAACAAGTTAAGTCTGGTTGAATGCCGTGCAAGCTTTGCGCGCCCCCTAATGCCACTCGAAAGCCCGTCATCACCTCGTCGTAAATCAAGACCGCACCTTCTTTGGTCGTGAGGTCCCGCATCGCTTTCACAAAAGCAGCACTGGGCTGAATTAAGTTCATGTTGCCTGCAATGGGCTCGACAATCAGCGCGGCAATCTTGCCGGCATTTTGTTTAAACGCTAACTCAAGAGCTTCCACATCGTTATACGGCAGGACCAAGGTGTGTTTCACCAAATCTTGGGGCACACCACCGGATGATGGCGCATTTTGCGTGCTGTCGGCAAAAGTCAACATGCCTGAGCCTGCTTTTACTAACAAGCTATCGGCGTGACCGTGATAACAACCTTCAAATTTAATGATCAAATCACGACCGGTATAACCACGTGCCAAACGCAAAGCACTCATGGTAGCTTCTGTGCCACTCGACACCAAACGCACTTGCTCGATGCTGGGTACCAACTCGCAGATACGCTCTGCCATGACAATTTCACCTTCTGTGGGCGCACCATAACTAAAGCTATTGGCAGCCACATCCTGGACCGCTTTGACCACAGCCGGATGAGCATGACCCACAATCATGGGACCCCATGAACCGATGCAATCAATATATTTCTTATCGTCTGCATCCCAAAAATAAGCGCCCTGCGCGCTCTTCACAAAGCGTGGCACGCCGCCCACCTGACGAAATGCTCGCACCGGAGAGTTCACCCCACCCGGCGTGGTTTTTTGGGCCCTTAAAAATAATGCGTCGTTCTTGCTCATGGGTTTGGATTAATCTTTATTCAGTAAAAAGGTATAGCTTAAAACTTCAAAGCCACCCGAGGGTGGCTTTCTGCGTCGCGATGACTTAAATCACCGTCATCTCAAAGTCTTCCTTGCGCGCACCGCACTCTGGACAAGTCCAGTTCATCGGCACATCTTTCCACAAGGTACCCGGAGCGATACCTTCATCTGGAAGGCCCGCCTCTTCATCGTAGACCCAGCCACAAATCAAACACATATAAGTTTTAAATTCCATAATCTCTTTCCTGTTTTTGATATTTTACTAGGACTACACAAATTAGATACTTTTCTAATGCATAAAATAGATCTTTAATTGAGCCCGCTCAATTAAGACCAAAATGACTGAGTCAAACTAGCTATAGTCGTATGCACATAGCGATCAAAAAGCGTTAACAGCGTGATTGAACCTACAATCATCGCACCAATGACCTTTGTTTGGCGATGAGCTGTGTCAGAAATTTTTCTCTCTAATCGACTCTCCAAGCATTCCATATCAGCCTTACTGACATGATCTGATGAATCATGACATTCCCTTAAACCATCGCAAATGGCTTTTGCTTGATGCTCTGGAATTCCAGAGCTTTCTAGATTTTTTATAAAAACATAGGTATCAAAATGTGACAACTACCCCTCCTATTTATTCATTTACACGGCAATTTATTTATAAATTTTATAAATAAAAAGGTGGCAAATCAAATCAACAAATCTACCAACGATAAGACTTAAAGAAAATAAGTTATTGAAGCTCAACCTTGAGAAGATGTTGATGAAGCATCTGGCTTCTTCATGTCAAACCTAAACAAACGACACTCTAATGGCCCATTAAATAATGGTGTGCGCTTAGACTCTTTCATCCGCACTTGCCCTGGCAATCCCATATCAGCAGTTAAGACGTCTACCTGCCAACCTTTAAAGTCATCCTTTAGGTGTTTGCCGAACTGATTCAAGAACTCCATGAACTCGGGTGAGTTATTGTTTTTAGGCAAGGCGTCTCGTGCACCACGACCACCCTTGATTTCTAATCGCTCACCATAAGGCGGGTTGAAGAGCATCACACCAGGATCAGCAAACGGCGACTTAGCGACCAAAGCATCAATCTGGCGCACATTCGATAACACACCTGACTGCGCTGGCAAGCCAGCACGCTTCCAGTTGCTTTTAACAATCGTGATCATGTTCTCGTTGATGTCACACGCTGCGATCTTGAGCTTATTCGCATTCGCTAAGCCCTGCTCAATGTTTTTCTTTGCTACTTCGCACAAGCCGTCCCACTGTTTTTTTAGTTCTGGCGTATTAAATGGCTTCAACCTCTGAAAGCCAAAGCCCTGGTCTGCGCCTACAAGGTCAACACGCGTTGGTCTGTATCGGGTGAACCGGCTGACTTCTGTTTTCTCTTGCTCATTCCGCTGAGCTTTGACTGCTTGATTGTGTGCCTGGGCCGCTTGATCTTCTGATTGTTTGGGATTCATGAGGCCCGCACGTATCGAGCCCGATGGAATACCCAAGCCGCGATAGGCCGCTTCAATCAAAAATGTGCCGCTACCGCACATCGGATCAAATAAGGGTTGCTCAGGCTTCCAGCCAGTGAGTGCCAGGATGCCTGCGGCCAAGTTTTCTTTGAGTGGCGCTGCACCCTTGTCATCACGCCAACCGCGCTTAAACAAAGATTGACCGCTGGTATCCAAATAAACCGTCGCATGGGTCGCCGTTAGATGAGCTTGCACCCGCACATCCGGTAGCTCAGTATCGATACTGGGTCGAGATCCTTTGACTTCTCTTAGGCGGTCACAGACCGCATCCTTGATTCTGAGCGTGACAAAATTAAGACTGGTCAGCGGTGAACGATGCGCTGTTAAATCCACGCGCATGGTCTGATCTGAATTGAACCAATCCTCCCAGCTTAGAGATCTGACTGCTTTGTACACATCATCTTCTTTGCGGTAGGCAACATGAGTCATTTGCAATAAGCAACGACTGGCAATGCGTGAATGAAGGTTAATCGCCAAAGCGACTGACATCGGGCCTGCAACCCCCAAACCACCCGTGCTGTTCGCTGGCGGTGGATCAATCACCCAAGCACCGAGCAATTTAATTTCAGAGCGCTCTGAAATCTCTTTTAACTCTTCAGCGAGCGGTATCTCAAGCCCTCTTGGGCAAACAATAAAGAACTTCATCGTAAAACCTTATGACTAAATGGATTAAAAAGGTTTTACAACTACCAAGATGC
>JALRCP010000117.1 GCA_023257325.1 Polynucleobacter sp.
GTCATCAAATGCCTGTTTGGAAAGTCGATCATCCAGGTGTTGAGTCAATGAATGTTGCTGTGATGGGTTGTATTGTGAATGGACCCGGTGAAAGTAAACATGCCAATATTGGTATTTCATTACCAGGAACGGGTGAGTCACCCGCGGCTCCCGTATTTGTGGATGGCGTCAAAGTAAAAACTTTGCGAGGTGACAACATTGCACAAGAATTTCAAGGTATTGTGGATGAGTACGTTAAAAACACTTACCGAGCAGACTGAGTTAGTGAAAGTGAACGAGTAAACAATGAGTCAAGTTAAACAAACCAAACTAACTGGCGTTCGTGGCATGAATGATCTATTGCCTCAAGAGGCGCCCCTTTGGGCTCATCTGGAGCAGTCCATTCAAAGCTTGGTGAGATCTTATGGTTATCAGCAAATTCGTACACCGATTGTTGAGCAAACAGCATTATTCAAAAGAGGTATCGGTGAAGTCACTGATATTGTTGAAAAGGAAATGTATTCCTTTGAAGATGGTCTTAACGGTGAGCAATTAACGCTTCGCCCTGAGGGTACCGCAGCCGCTGTTCGTGCAGTGATTGAACACAATCTTTTATATGAGGGTCCCAAGCGTCTTTGGTATACCGGCCCCATGTTTCGTCATGAGCGCCCACAGCGTGGACGCTATCGCCAGTTTCACCAATTAGGTATTGAAGCTTTAGGTTTTGCTGGACCTGACATTGATGCTGAAATTATTTTGATGTGTCAGCGTTTGTGGGATGACTTAGGTTTGACGGGAATTCAATTGGAATTAAATTCTTTGGGTCAAGCCAGTGAGCGAGCTGCTCATCGAGAGGCATTGATTGCACACTTTAAAAAGCATGAGTCAGATTTGGACGAAGATGCCAAAAGACGATTGCTGACCAATCCTTTGCGCATTTTGGACAGTAAAAATCCTGCCATGCAGTCAATTGTTGAATCAGCTCCACAGATATTGAATTTTTTGGGTGAAGAGTCTTTAAAACATTTTGAGGGGGTGCAGCGCCTTCTCAAAGCCAATAACTTACCTTTCAAGATCAATCCTCGCTTAGTTCGCGGTTTGGATTATTACAACTTAACCGTTTTTGAGTGGGTCACAACCCAATTGGGTTCGCAGGGGACGGTGGCGGGTGGCGGTCGTTATGACCCTTTGATTGAGCAAATGGGAGGTAAGCCTGCTCCTGCCTGTGGTTGGGCCATGGGGATGGAACGAGTGATTGAGTTGATGAAGGAGCAGGGTTTAGATGCTGATTTAGAGTCAGGCTGTGATGTTTACGTCTTACATCAAGCAGGTGAAACTTTAGAGCCTGCATTCATTGTGGCTGAGCGTTTGCGAAGTGCTGGAATCGAAGTCATCTTACATTGCTCACCAGATGGCTTGGCTTCAAGCTTTAAGTCGATGATGAAAAAAGCCGATGCCAGTGGCGCAGCGTATGCCATTATCATTGGCCCTGATGAGTTGGCAGCGGGTCAAGCTCAGTTAAAAGATTTACGTCGCGATGGTCAACAAATGAGTGTCGCGTTGGATGGATTGGTTGATGAGGTCATCAATCAATTGGTGAAAACCTCGGATTAAAGCATTCCAATCTGAAAATAGTTAGAAAGCAGACAGAGAACAATTATGCATTTCAATTTAGAAGAACAAGAGCAACTGGCTGAGCTAAAAGCTTGGTGGAAGCAATACGGAAAATGGTTGATTGCTGCTTTGATCGCCATCTTGGTGGCCTATCTGAGCTTTACAGCCTGGAATTGGTGGCAAAACCGCTTGGCTCAAGGGGCTACAAAGTTATATGACACCTTATTGGTATCTGCTCAAAGGCAGGATGTGCCAGGTGTTTTACGAGCTGCTAGCGACATTCAGGATCAATATGGTTCAACCAGTTATGCTGGGATGGCGGGCCTGGTAGCTGCCCAAGTAGCCAACGCCTCGGGCGATATGGCGAATGCTGAAAAACAACTTCGCAAGACAATGGAGGATGCCAAATCTGTAGCTCATCGTGATCTTGCAAGAGCCCGTTTGGTATCTTTATTAATTGATCAAGCCAAATTTGCGGATGCTGAAAAAATTGCTGCAGCCAGTGTTTCAGATGCTTTTGTTTCTCTGATGTTAGAGCGTCGTGGTGATGTGCAATTGGCGCAACAAAAGACTGTAGAAGCCAAAAAGTTTTATCAACAAGCTTGGGATCAATTATCTAAAAATCCAGAAGCCCCCGATGAAGCCAAACGTTTATTAAAAATTAAATTAGATGCTGTAGGAGGACGTTGATGACTCACTTGTTTTCACGCACCGCAACCGTTGTATTGGCGCTGACTTTTTTGGCAGCTTGTTCTAGTACCAAAAAGCGCGAACCAGCCTCTTTAACCAAGTTAGAAGAAAAAATTTCTGTGACTTCTGTTTGGTCTACTAGTGTTGGTAAATCTGATACGTTTGTGATGCGTCCCGTATTAGCTGGTGACTACCTATATACCTCTGCAGGTAATGGCTTGGTTTCTAAAATCGAAGTATTGACTGGAAAAAAAGTCTGGGAAGTCAAAGCGCCTTCTGAAATCTCCTCTGGCCCTGGCAGTGATGGCAATGTCATCGTAGTGGGTTCTACCAAGGGCAGTGTTTTTGCGTTTGATAGCAATGGACAAAAAATTTGGGAAGAAAAAGTGGGGGGCGAGGTTTTGACTGAGCCCTTGGTGCTGGGTGGTGTGGCTGTGATTAGAACCATTGATAACCGTTTTATTGGGTTAGATGCCAAAACAGGCAAGCGTCGTTGGTCTTACGTACGTCCACAAACAGCGCTTGCTTTAAGAACCAGTTTTGCCATGGTGCCGGTTGCGGCGGATGCGTTCGTCACAGGCTTCTCAGGCGGCAAAATTGGTGTGATGGGCTTATCTACAGGAAACGTTTTATGGGAAGCTTCGCTCTCTTATCCTAAGGGTTTCTCTGAGATAGAGCGCATGACTGATGTTTCTGCCAGACCGACTTTATTGGGTCGTCGATTGTGTGCCGTGGCCTATCAAGGTCGGATTGCTTGCGGTGATTTGAATGCGGGAACACTTGCTTGGGCCAAAGACTTTTCGAGTCATACCGGTACTGCTCAATCACAAGATTTGGTCTTTGCTGCTGACGAAAAATCCCATGTGGTTGCTTACCGAGCTGCCGACGGAGTTGAGGTGTGGCGCAATGAAAGTATGACGTGGCGCGATGTGGGTGAACCTCTGGCCGTCGGTCGTGTCTTGGTGATGGGTGATAAACAAGGCTATTTGCACTTTTTAGAGCAGACCAGTGGCCAAGCCATTGCTCGTATTAGAGTTGATAGCAGCGCAATTGGGGCGGCTCCTATTGTCGCCAGTGGTTTATTAATTGTTCAGACCCGTGGTGGTTCTTTAGCTGCCTACAGACCGAATTGATGTCGCATTGAAAGAGCCCGTCACAAGAATTAAAAACCTCAGAGCCATTATTTTGATGAGCTCTGAATGGGTAGAGAGTTAAACATTTTATGAAACCAGTCATTGCCATTGTCGGACGTCCAAACGTTGGCAAATCCACCTTGTTTAATCGGCTCACGCGTTCGCGTGATGCTTTGGTGGCTGATTTTTCAGGTTTAACGCGTGATCGCCATTACGGCAATGGTCGTGTGGGCGATCGAGAATTTATTTGTATTGATACAGGTGGTTTTGAGCCCGTTGCAAAAACGGGTATTTTGGCTGAGATGGCCAAGCAGACTAAGCAGGCAGTGGTAGAGGCTGATGTGGTCATTTTCTTGGTGGATGCTCGTTTAGGGATGGCCCCTCAAGACCGAGTCATTGCAGATTTCTTGCGTAAGACGGGTCGTCCAGTGATTTTGGCTGTTAATAAAGCTGAGGGCATGTCGCATGCCACCGTCACAGCTGATTTCTATGAACTCGGTTTAGGTGAGCCGGTCGCAATTTCTTCTGCTCATGGCGATGGTGTTCGAGCCATGATTGAAGAGGCTCTGGATTCTCTGAATCTGCCGGATGAGCCTGAGGAAGCGCTAGGCGCAGATAAACCGGTTCGTATTGCTGTCGTGGGGCGACCGAACGTTGGTAAATCGACCTTTATTAATACCTTGATTGGTGAAGAGCGAGTGATTGCCTTTGATATGCCCGGAACGACTCGGGACGCTATTGATGTGCCATTCACGCGCAATGGTAAACCGTATGTAATGATTGATACCGCAGGTTTGCGTAAACGAGGTAAAGTTTTTGAGGCCATAGAAAAATTCTCGGTGGTCAAAACTTTACAAGCCATTGCCGATGCTAACGTAGTGATTTTGATGTTGGATGCTCAGCAGGATATTTCTGAGCAAGATGCTCACATTGCTGGTTTTATTGTCGATGCGGGTCGAGCCTTGGTCTTGGCCGTGAATAAATGGGATGGCATGGACGATTATCAAAAGGAGCGTGCCAGAACAGATATTGCTAGAAAACTTCGCTTCTTGGATTTTGCCAATGTGCATCCGATCTCTGCCATTAAGGGTTTTGGTATCAAAGAATTGTTTAAGGATGTGGATGCAGCCTATGCTGCAGCCATGTCTAAGCTGCCAACGCCTAAGTTGACGCGTATTTTGGAAGAGGCGGTTGAGTTCCAGCAACCCAAGCGTGTTGGCATGTCCCGTCCCAAAATGCGATATGCCCATCAAGGGGGATCGAATCCTCCAATTGTGGTGATTCACGGTAATGCTTTAAGTGGCGTGACTGATAGTTATCGTCGCTATTTAGAGGGGCGCTTCAGAGAGGCGTTTAAGCTACGAGGCACGCCCTTGCGCTTAGAATTCAAAACAGGTCAAAACCCTTTCGTCGACTCGGAAAAAGGCAAGAAAAAAAAGAAGTGAGTGCGAGAATCAATGAGCTTCGTTAAACTCATGATGTGAAACAGTTTTTAAGCAAAACTCCAAACAACCAATAAGAAAGAAGGAGCAGGCATGAACAGCAACAACAATAAAGGCCAACTTTTGCAAGATCCATTTTTAAATGCATTGCGTAAAGAGCATATTCCCGTGTCTATTTACTTAGTCAACGGTATTAAATTACAGGGCAATGTAGAGTCATTTGATCAATACGTGATTTTGTTGAGAAACACAGTCACTCAAATGGTTTACAAGCATGCTATTTCTACTGTGGTGCCAGCTAGAGCGGTTGAGTTCCGTGCAGACGAGGGTTCTGCTAGCTCCTAAGCAGTTATGCAAGCAGTTAAAGCAGCTCTTATAGGGATTGATCCAGGCGGTAAACCTGATTTCGCTGACAGCATGGCGGAATTAGGTTTATTGGCTTCCAGTGCGGGCTCTCAACCAGTCATGACCATGATTGCAAAACGTGCCAAACCTGACCCAGCTCTCTATATGGGCTCGGGTAAGGCCACTGAATTGCGTGAACAAATGGAAGCCAATGAAGTGGAATTGGCCATTTTTAACCACGCACTGTCACCTGTTCAACAAAGAAATTTAGAGCGTCACTTGAAATGCCATGTGATTGACCGCACTGGCTTGATCTTAGATATTTTTGCGCAAAGAGCAAAAAGTCATGTGGGTAAAACTCAAGTGCAATTGGCCAATGTGCGTTATCAGGTGTCTCGCTTGGTGAAGGCTTGGAGTCACTTAGAGCGTCAAAAAGGTGGTATTGGTATGCGTGGCGGTCCCGGTGAGACTCAAATGGAGTTGGACCGAAGAATGCTAGAAAACAAAGCCAAGCGTTTGCAGGCTGAACTTGAAAAACTTCAAAAGCAACAAGCTACTCAGCGACGTTCTAGAGAAAAAGGTGGAGTTTTTTCAGTGTCTTTGGTGGGATATACGAATGCCGGTAAATCGACCTTATTCAATGCTTTGACCAAGGCTGGTACGTATGCTGCTGATCAGTTGTTTGCAACTTTGGATACCACCTCAAGAAGAGTCTACTTACCTGAAATTGGCAATGCTGTGATTTCTGATACGGTTGGTTTTATTCGTGACTTGCCCCATCAATTGGTAGAAGCTTTCAGAGCCACTTTAGATGAAACAGTCAGAGCCGATCTTTTGTTGCACGTGGTGGATGCTTCTAGTTTTGATCGAGAGCAGCAAATGATTGAGGTGGACAAGGTGCTTGCTGAAATCGGTGCGAATGAAACCCCTCAATTGGTTGTGGTTAATAAAATTGATCAGGTACCTGCCTTAATGGATCGTGGTCCAGTATTACGCTATGACCGTGACGGTCGGGTAAGTGCTATCTATATTTCTGCCAAAGAAGGTATTGGCCTTGATTTGTTGCGTCAGACATTGGCAGATTTTGCAAAGAACACTGATAGAATGAAGGTGACCGTAGACGAGGTTCCTTCGGTTGCAGAATTAGGTTCACAGGCCCCAGCAAAACGCTGGGAATCATTGGATGTTTTTCATACTCGTACAGGACTGTATTCGCCCAACGATGCGTAAATTACTTAGTATTTTTTCGGTTAATGATCCCGGTTGGGGCAATAATCATCAATCAGACCCTAATCGTGGTCGTGATGAAAATAGCGCAAATCCTCCTCGCCAGGAGGAGAGACCTCGTCAACCTCAAAAGCAAGATGGCCCACCTGATTTAGATCAGTTGTGGTCTGACTTCAATAATCGCTTGAATAATTTATTCAAGGGTAAGCGGGGTGGCGGTAACGGTAATAATCAACCTCCTTCTTCTAGAGGTACGGGTGGTGATGGCATCAAACCAGGCATCGGTGCTGGCGTGATTGTGCTGGTGGCGGTGGTTGTTTGGGTCTTCAGTGGCTTCTTTATGATTCAAGAAGGTCAGACGGGCGTGGTTTTGCAATTTGGTAAATACAGTTACACCACGCGACCTGGTATTAACTGGCGGATGCCTTGGCCCATTCAGACGCATGAAGTGGTGAATTTATCTTCGATTCGTTCTGTTGAAGTGGGTCGCGCCAATCTAATCAAAGCTTCTAATCTCAAAGACTCGTCCATGTTGACCGAGGATGAGAACATCATTGATGTGAAGTTTGCGGTTCAGTATCGTTTAAAAGATGCCTCCGAGTATCTCTTTAACAACAAGGATCCGGATGCTTCTGTGGTTCAAGCGGCCGAAACAGCTGTGCGTGAGATTGTTGGTAAGAGCAAGATGGACAACGTCTTGTATGAAAACCGTGAAAAACTCGCGATTGATTTAAATGCTTCTATTCAGAAAATATTAGATAGCTATAAAGCAGGCATTTTTATTACCAGTGTGACAGTGCAAAACGTTCAACCTCCAGAGCAAGTTCAGGCGGCATTCGATGATGCCGTTAAAGCAGGTCAAGACAGAGAGCGTTTGAAAAACGAAGGTCAAGCCTATGCCAATGACATCATTCCAAAAGCGCGTGGTGCGGCTGATCGTTTGATGCAAGAGGCCGAAGGTTACAAAGCGAAAGTTGTTGCAACCGCGGAAGGTGATGCAACGCGCTTTAAGTTGATTCAAGTGGAGTATGCAAAAGCACCTCAAGTGACACGTGAACGCATGTACATCGATGCCATGCAAGAGATTTATAACAATGTGACGAAGGTCATGGTTGATCAAAGATCTCAGAGTGGTAGTTTGCTGTATTTGCCCCTAGATAAATTGATTCAACAAGTGAGTCCGGGTGCCACTCCAGCCCCAGTACAAACTTCCAATACTGTGGCGAACACTCCAGTTACCAATACAACTCCTAACTCTCCTATTGTGAATCCTGCTGCTGTGCCTGAGCGAAGAGACACAACAGGTTTGCGTAGTCGTGAGCGATAGGAGACAGAAAACATGATGAATAGAATTTTCCCTATAGTTGCTGGCTTCTTTATTTTGATTGGCCTTTTATCCTCGACTATTTTTGTGGTCGATCAGCGTCAATATGCGGCAGTGTTTGCCTTCGGTGAATTAAAGCGGGTGATTGAAGAGCCTGGTTTGCAATTTAAGTTGCCGCCACCTTTTCAGAGTGTGCAATTCTTTGAACGTCGTATTTTGACGATTGACACGCCAGATGCAGAGCGTTTCATTACTGCTGAAAAGAAGAATCTCCTGGTTGATTCTTACGTCAAGTGGCGCATTGTTGAGCCTCGTAAATTCTTTATCAGCTTTAGGGGTGATGAACGTTTGGCTCAAGATCGCTTGAATCAATTGGTGAAGTCTGCTTTGAACGAAGAGTTTACGAAGCGCACTGTGCGTGAGTTGATTTCTGAGCAACGTGAACAAGTGATGCAGAACATTCGTAAAAAAGTTGCCGAAGAGGCGGCTGATATTGGTATTGAAATTGTGGATGTGCGCCTTAAGCGCATTGATTTGCTAGCGGAAATCAGTGAGTCCGTATTCCGACGCATGGAAGCTGAGCGCAAGCGGGTTGCCAATGAACTTCGTTCAACGGGTGCCGCTGAGTCTGAAAAGATTCGTGCGGATGCTGAGCGTCAACGTGACATTATTCTGTCTAGGGCCTATCGAGATGCGCAAAAGATCAAGGGGCAGGGTGACGCTAGAGCAACAGCTCTATATGGTGAAGCCTTTAATCGCGACCCCCAATTTGCTCAGTTCTATCGCAGTTTGGAAGCTTATCGAGCCAGCTTTAAGACCAAGCAGGATTTGATGGTCATGGACCCTAGCTCCGAATTTTTGAAGTTCATGAAGGGTAGTCGTCCTTCAAGCACTCCTGCTCCTTCAAATCCGGTGGGTAAATAATGAATCGTTGGTTATTACCTGAAAATATCGCGGATGTGCTGCCGTCTGAGGCACGCAAGATTGAAGAATTGCGTCGTACCTTATTAGATCGTTTCCAGTGCTATGGCTACGAACTGGTAATGCCACCGATGTTGGAGTATTTAGATTCTTTGCTAACTGGCTCTGGACAAGATTTAAATCTAAAAACTTTTAAACTTGTTGATCAGATGTCAGGTCGCACTCTGGGTTTACGAGCTGATATGACCCCTCAGGTGGCCCGTATTGATGCTCATTTGCTAAACCGTCAAGGTGTGACGCGTCTTTGCTATGCAGGCTCTATTCTTCACACATTGGCGGCTGCGGGTTCGAGTTCTAGAGAGCAGCTTCAATTAGGGGCTGAAATTTACGGGCATGAGGGCTTAGAGGCTGATTTAGAGATTCAGACTCTTCTAAATGATGTTTTGCACCGTTCAGAGGTGGGCGAGGTGACTTTGGATATGAGTCATGCTGGCCTTTTGACTGCGATTTTGGGTGATTACAAACCGGATGCGGAAGCTTTGGACGCTCTGTACTCTAATTTACAAACCAAGGATTTACCTGGCTTGAAAGAATTGGTATCTGACTGGCCTGCCAATATTCGGGAGGCTGTTTTGAATTTGGCTGGTTTAAGCGGTCAACCTCAACAAGTGTTGTCTTTGGCTGAAAAGTCTTTGCCGAAAACTACTGCCGTTCAAGCCGCTTTAACGCAGCTTAAGAGTTTGTGCGAGGCGATTGCTGCTTTAAAAAATGCGCCTCAATTGAATTTGGATTTGTCTGATTTGCGTGGTTATCAGTATCACAGTGGTGTGATGTTTGCCGCTTATGTGGCGGGCCTTCCCGGAGCGATCGCTCGAGGTGGTCGCTATGATATGGTGGGTCAGGCCTTTGGTCGCTCGCGGCCTGCAACAGGATTCTCTTTAGATATCATGACTTTAGCTAGGATTTCTAAAAAGGATTCTAGGAGAAATGCGATTTTGGCACCTTGGTCAAGCGATGTTGATTTGTCGAAAGAAATTGATGAATTGCGTGCTAAAGGGGAAGTGGTTATCCAATTGTTACCAGGTCATGAGCAGGATGGCGAGGAGTTTCGCTGTGATCGTGAGCTAGTCAATCAAAAAGGTGCATGGGTCATCAAGACAAGAGCGTAAAATGCTCGTTTGCACTTTTTTCTAATTAATTTTTTTCCTGGTTGATATGTCTGTACAGAAATCTGGTGGTAAGTCTGGTCGCAATGTGGTTGTCATTGGTACTCAGTGGGGTGATGAGGGTAAAGGCAAAATCGTTGATTGGTTAACTGATCATGCTGAAGGTGTGGTTCGCTTTCAGGGCGGTCACAATGCGGGTCATACCCTCATTATCAACGGTCAAAAGACCATTTTGCGTTTAATTCCTTCAGGCATCATGCGTCCAGGAGTGACCTGCTTCATCGGCAACGGTGTGGTTTTGTCCCCAGAGGCTCTTTTTAAAGAAATCGGTGAACTCGAAGCGGCCGGCGTTGATGTGCGCTCCCGTCTGAAGATTTCGGAGGCAACCACTTTAATTCTTCCTTATCACGTAGCCATTGACCATGCGCGCGAAGCCAAGCGTGGCAACGCGAAAATTGGAACAACAGGTCGCGGGATTGGTCCAGCTTATGAAGATAAGGTGGCTCGTCGTGCACTACGCGTACAAGATCTGTTTTTCCCAGAGTCTTTTGCAGAAAAGCTCAAAGAAAACCTCGAGTACCATAACTTTGTTTTAACTCAGTATTTCAATGCGCCAGCTTTGGATTTTGCGGAAGTTCGCGACACCATGTTGAGTTATGCCGATCAATTGCGTCCCTTGGTGGCTGATGTTTCCAGTGATTTGGATGCAGTTCAAAAGGCTGGTAAAAATCTTTTATTTGAGGGTGCTCAAGGTGCTTTGTTAGACATTGATCATGGTACCTATCCATTTGTGACCTCGTCGAACTGTGTGGCAGGTAATGCTGCTGCTGGTTCTGGTGTGGGGCCTGGCAGTCTTCATTATGTACTTGGTATTACAAAAGCTTATTGCACTCGTGTGGGCTCAGGGCCATTCCCTAGCGAGCTTTATGACCACGCCAACCCCAATGCTCAAGACCCTGTTGGACTTCGCTTGGCTGAAGTGGGTAAAGAGTTTGGTTCAGTGACAGGTCGTCCTCGCCGCACAGGTTGGTTAGATGCCGCTGCTTTGAAGCGTTCGATTCAGATCAGTGGTGTGACGGGCCTTTGCATGACTAAATTAGACGTTTTGGACGGTTTAAAAGAGATTCGTTTGTGTGTGGGCTACCATTTGGATGGCAAAACCCTGGATGTATTGCCAAGAGGATCTGATGCCGTGGCGCGTTGCCAGCCAATTTATGAAACATTCCCTGGTTGGTCTGAGAGCACGGTTGGTATTCAGAAGTGGGATCAATTGCCTAAGGCCGCTCAAACCTACCTCAAGCGAGTCGAAGAGGTAGCCTGTGTACCGATTGCCATGGTTTCAACAGGGCCTGATCGTAACGAAACCATTCTTTTGCAACACCCATTTGAAGCTTAAGAAGCATTTATAGTTTCTTCAATCCCAAAACGGCGCCTTTTTATCAAGGCGCCGTTTTCGTTTGATAAATTATTTTGAAATGACACATTCTTATAAGACAATGGGGTATGACTAAAAAAAGCACTAAAGAGACCCTGGTTTTATCAGAGGCCAAAGCAAGAAAATTACCTGAAAAGCAAGGAACTGTCCAAGGTCACCGAGATGGTTTTGGATTTGTCATTCCTGACGATGGTGGTGAGGATATTTTTCTCAACGAACGCGAAATGTCTCGCGTCATGCACCACGATAAGGTGATCGTCAAAGTTTCTGGTGTGGATCGGAGGGGGCGACCTGAAGGTCAAATCAGCGAAGTTATTCTACATGCCAATCAATTTGTCATTGGTCGTTTGCTCAACGAAAATGGTGTCTTAATTTGCGCACCTGAAGACAAACGGATTGGCCACGATATTTTGATCCCACCTAAAGGACAAGGTACTGCCAAATTAGGTCAAGTCGTTTCTGTTGAAATCATTGATTATCCTGACAGTTATCGTCAGGCTGTAGGACGCGTGGTTGAGGTTTTGGGTGAAATTGATGATCCAGGAATGGAAATAGAAATTGCAGTCCGCAAGTACGGAGTTCCTCATCAATTTTCACCATCGGCTATGAAAGAAGCCGAGGCTTTACCAGATGAGATCCGTGAGGAAGATTTAGAGGGGCGCATTGATCTAAGAGATATTCCTTTGGTCACCATTGATGGTGAGGATGCGAGAGATTTTGACGATGCCGTGTATTGCGAACCTGTGACTTGGGGAAAGTCCAAGGCTTGGCGCTTAATTGTGGCCATTGCTGACGTGTCCCATTATGTTAAACCAGGTCATCCCTTGGACAGCGATGCCATTACGCGTGCCACATCGGTTTACTTTCCGCGTCGGGTTATTCCGATGTTGCCGGAAAAAATATCAAATGGTCTGTGTTCTCTAAAACCAGAAGTGGATCGCTTGTGCATGGTGTGTGACGCCGTGATTGATGCTGAAGGTGAGGTGCAAGCCTATCAGTTTTATCCAGCCGTGATGCATTCTGCTCAACGTTTTACTTACAACACCGTTTGGGAGATTTTAAGCAACAGCAATGGACCTGAAGCGGCACGTTTTAAGCATTTAAAGAAAAATTTGGATCGTTTGTACAGTTTGTATAAAGTCTTACGTGCTGCACGCGATAAACGTGGCGCGATTGATTTTGAAACCACTGAAACGCAAATTATTAGCAATGCTTTGGGCAAAATTGAACGTATTGAACCAAGGGTTCGCAATGATGCTCATCGTGTGATTGAAGAATGCATGCTAGCAGCGAACGTTTGTGCCGCTGATTTTTTAGATAAGAATGGACATGCTTCTTTATTCCGTGTTCATGCTGAGCCATCGGCTGAAAAATTAATGACCTTAAAGCAGGTGCTTCGAACTGCAGGTCTTCATTTAGGAGGCTCAGAAAAACCAAGGCCCAAAGACTTTGCCAAATTAATTGAAGAAATTAAACCCAGACCTGATGCGGGCATGTTGCAGTCTGTGGTTTTACGTTCTATGCAGCAAGCGGTCTATCAACCAGATAACTACGGTCATTTTGGCTTGGCTTATCAGGCTTATGCACACTTCACAAGCCCAATTCGTCGCTACCCAGATCTATTGGTGCATCGTGCGATCAAAGCAATCTTGGCGAAAAAGACTTATTCTCCAGCGATTCCAGCTGAGGTGGTGTTGAACTTGGCCATGCCCAAGAGTGGTCCTGGTCGTGTGAATGCTGCCAACGCCAAAAAATCACAGGAAGAATCTAAAACAAAGTCAGCCACTAAAACCACCCGTGGTGGCAAAGCCAAGCAAGAGGCCTCAACCGCCATGGCTGCTTGGGCTCAATTGGGTGTTCATTGTTCTTCCAATGAGCGCCGCGCTGACGAGGCATCCCGAGATGTGGAGGCCTGGTTAAAGTGTTATTACATGCGTGACCATCTGGGACAGGAATATGCTGGAACAATCACTGGGGTGGCCACTTTTGGATTGTTTGTTCAGCTTGAAAGTCTATTTGTTGAAGGCATGATTCACATCAGTGAACTAGGTGGTGACTATTATCAGTATGACGAGTCGCGCCAGGAACTTCGCGGCGAACGAACAGGAATTCGTTATCGGTTGACCGATCGAGTTCATGTGTTGGTTAGTCGTGTTGACCTTGATGCACGCCGGATTGAGTTCAGTTTGGTTAAACCCAATGGTGATCGAAATGGTGTTGCTGGTGTTGGGGTGAGTGAACGAGATCGCTTTAGTTATGAGAGTGGTCGCGGTGGTCGCTCATCCAAGAGTTCGGCAACTGCTAAAAAATCCTCAAATAAAACATTGGCTAGAGGGGGGGCTCATCAAGAGGCTCGTCGATCCAATGCACCTTTGAGTGGCTCTCAGGGTGTTGCGTCAGCCAAATCAAGTACTGGGCGAGGGGCCAAGAAGACCACTGCTGCAAAAGCTGGTAGAAAACCAAAAAAATCAAGCAATGCCAAATCTAAAGGGCATGAATTAAGTGTTCGTAAAGGTCGTCGCTAATGTCAGAAAATGAAAAACAATCCAAGCTTTCCCGTGAAT
>JALRCP010000127.1 GCA_023257325.1 Polynucleobacter sp.
CAATGCCTGCCCCTCTCTTGAAAAAGTGAGTTGCTCTGAACGAGCGGGTGATTTCTTTTTATAAACGGAGTCACCCAAGAGTGGATTGCCCACAGACTCCATGTGCACACGAATTTGATGGGTCCGACCAGTTTCTAGACGACACATAACCAAACTCACATGCGTTTGGGCATGACTAACAGTTTTTAGATTTTCCACATGAGTGACTGCGGGTTTACTGGCTGAACCAGTGAGCAAGGCCATCTTGAGACGATCTCTAGGGTCTCGGCCAATCGATGCATGAATCGTTTGCGAACGGACCGATCCCCAGGCAAAAGCTAAGTAACGACGGTTCACTTGACGCGCTTGTAATTGACGTACCAAGTCTGTCTGAGCCTCTAAAGTCTTAGCCACCATCAGTAATCCCGACGTATCTTTATCCAAGCGATGTACGATTCCAGCTCGTGGCACCCCACTAATCGCTGGGTAATAGTGCAACAAGGCGTTCAACATCGTGCCCGACCAATTACCTGCGGCAGGATGAACCACCATGCCGGCTGGTTTATGAATCACCAATAAGTCATCATCCTCATAAACAATCTCCAAAGGAATGTGTTCGGCTTGATACGCCTGTTCTTCAGGGGTGGCTTGAGGAATCACTGTGATTTGATCGCCGGCTTTGGCGGCATAGCGAATTTTGAGAGTTTCCCCTCCCAAAGTCACAAAACCATCTTCAATCCAAGTTTGCAGACGATTTCTTGAATGTTGAGGAATTAATTGGGCCAAAACCTTGTCCAAACGCTCTCCAGCCAAATTATCTGGCACAACAACAGCGATAATGTCTTCCTCATCGATATAATCGAGTGCATTGATTTCAGGAGAATCTGGTAATGCCAAAATTGGATGCCTTTCCATCTACGAATAACGCTAGTTTAAGTCGCATTGGCTTACGTGTCGTGAGTTCCGTTGCAACAGTCTGCACATTGGGTGTTGTGACCTTATTGTCTGGTTGCGCAGGAGACGCCAACGATGAAACTGCTGGCTGGTCACAAAATAAGCTCTACGTGGAAGCCAAAGATGCCATGGAAGGCGGCGACAACGCCAAGTGTGTGAAGTATTTTGAAAAACTTGAAGCGCGTTATCCCTTTGGCCCTTACGCTCAGCAAGCTCAAATTAACGTGGCTTATTGCCACTGGAAAGATGGTGAGTTGGCCCAAGCCATCACAGCCGTTGATCGCTTTTTGCAACTTCACCCAGGTCACCCAACTGTTGACTACGCTTATTACCTCAAAGGTTTAATCACCTTCAATGACAATATGGGTTTCTTGGGCAAACTCACTGGTCAGGATTTGAGTGAACGTGATCCTCGTGCAGCCCGAGACGCGTTTGAAGCGTTTAAAACATTGACCACTCGATTCCCTGAAAGCAAATACACGCCAGATGCTTTGGATCGCATGCGTTACATCGTGAACTCATTGGCCGATAGTGATGTCAACACTGCGCGTTATTACTATCGACGTGGCGCTTACCTAGCAGCCATCAATCGCGCCCAACGCGCCATCACAGACTACGACCGCGCCCCGGCCACTGAAGAAGCTTTGTACATTCTGCACAAATCTTATGAGGCTCTCAATATGAAAGATTTGAGCAACGATGCCTTGCGTGTGTTGAAGTTAAATTTCCCAGACAGTCAAATTTTGACGACAGGCAAACGTACAGGCGCCGATGAAAACAAACCTTCGTGGTGGCAAATCTGGCGCAAGTAATTGAGCCTCAATTCAATGGATAAAAAAAGAAGACCTCGGTCTTCTTTTTTTATTGAGCCCAGTCGGTAACGCTAGACACCCAATGATGACTGAATCATCCAGGTTTCATGACTGACGTTTTTTTACTCTAGGGGCTACGGCACACAGCAACTCATAGCCAATCGTGCCGGCTGGTTGGGCCACCTGATCGACCGGCAAATACTGACCCCACAATTCCACAGGGGTTCCAACTTGGACATGCGGCATGTCAGTGACATCCACAGTAATCATGTCCATTGATACTTGCCCCGTCATCAAACAAATCTTGCCGTCTTCTAAACCTTTGGGACCAGCGACCCAAATTGGCGTGCCATCAGGGGCATGACGGGGGTAGCCATCGGCATAACCACAAGCGACCACCGCAATTCGAATGGGCACATCCGTACGATAACGCGAGCCATAGCCGACTGAGTCCCCCGCATTTAAATGTTGAATGCCAATGACTTCAGAACGCAAGGACATGGCCGGCTGAAGTTGAGTTGCTTGAATGTCTTCATATCGTCCTGACGGCGATGCCCCGTACAACATGATGCCGGGCCTCACCCAATCAGAATAAATCACGTGGTGATGCCACAAAATTGCCGCAGAATTAGACAATGACTTGTCTCCAGACAAACCTTCGGTGCATTGGTGAAATAACTCGGCCTGCTGATCCACATTGGGGGTTCTGTCAAGATAATCGGCATTGGCAAAGTGCGTCATGTGAGTGATTTGATACTTGGCAGAATGCAGACGGTGATACACCTCGCGGTATTCTTCGGGTTTAAAACCTAGGCGATTCATACCCGTATTCATTTTGAGGAATACTTTGGGCAAAGTGTGAGAAGTGTTGGCTTCACTCAGATTCTCCAACCAATCCACTTGATTGTGATCGTGCACCACACAATCACACTGCAAATCTTGGGCCAAAAATACGTCTTCTTGGCTAAATAAGCCTTCCAGGAGAAGAATGGGCCCCTTCCACCCCTGCTGGCGCAATATTTCAGCCTCAGCCAAATCCAACAGAGCAAAACCATCCGCACTGGCCATGCCTTTTAAAGCAGCCTCCAAGCCATGCCCATAAGCATTGGCCTTCACCACGGCCCAGACTTTGGAGCCAGGCACGAGTTGACGCACCCGCTCTAAATTGTGAGCGAAGGCATCAGTGTGAATGTGGGCATAAATGGGTCTTGACAGAAAATACTCGCTTTCGTGTTTTAATGGCACTTCATAACTGAATTGTACGAATGAAACCAGGTTTTTACACAATTATGGCGGCGCAATTTTTTTCGTCGCTCGCCGACAATGCGCTTCTCATTGCTGCGATTGCATTGTTATACCAACTTCAGGCACCTGCCTGGATGACTCCGCTCCTGAAACTTTTCTTCGTACTCTCCTATGTTCTATTAGCCGCTTTCGTCGGCGCATTTGCTGATTCACGCCCCAAAGGCAATGTGATGTTCTGGACCAACAGCATCAAAATCATCGGTTGTTTGGCGATGCTCTTTACCATGCATCCATTGGCCGCCTATGCGATTGTGGGCTTTGGCGCCGCCGCTTACTCACCTGCCAAGTATGGCATTTTGACTGAATTATTGCCACCGGAAAAATTGGTGGCCGCCAACGGTTGGATTGAAGGCCTCACCGTCGGTTCAATTATTTTAGGCACCGTCCTAGGGGGCGCTTTAATCTCTAACCAGTTGTCCACTTCATTACTCGGCTTTGATTTGCCAGGCTTTGATACCGGCATTGATACGGCCCCTGAAGCCGCGATTTGCGTGATTGCCTTTATTTACCTGATTGCTGCTGGCTTTAACCTCAAGATACCAGACACTGGGGCGAAATACCCACCTCAAGAGAAAAACCCCATTCGCCTCATCAAAGATTTTGAGCACTGCTTCTCTACTTTGTGGAAAGACCGCCTAGGTCAAATCTCTTTGGCAGTCACCACCTTATTTTGGGGCGCAGGTGCAACACTTCAGTTCATTGTCTTGAAATGGGCTGAATCGGCTTTAGGCATGAGCCTGTCACAAGGTGCGATCTTGCAAGCTGTTGTGGCTTTTGGTGTGGCTGGCGGTGCAGTTTGGGCCGCTTCACGCATTCCTCTGAAGAAGTCTCTGACCGTTCTCAAATATGGCGTCATCATGGGAGCCTTGGTGATGGTCATGGCGATCTATCGCCGCGACTTGATTCCGGATGCGGTGATTGACTTAGGCCTATTCCAAATGCCTTTGTATTTACTCATTGCCTATGTGTTCTTGGCCACCATTGGTTGGATGTCTGGTTATTTCGTGGTGCCCATGAATGCCCTCTTACAGCACCGCGGCCACGTTCTTTTATCCGCAGGTCACTCAATCGCCGTTCAAAACTTCAATGAAAATCTTTCTGTTTTAGGCATGCTATGTTTGTATGCCCTACTGATTTGGCTGAATGTTCCTATATCAATTGTGATTGTTTTGTTCGGAAGTTTTGTATGCTTGATCATGATCTACATCATGCGTTGGCACAATCGCAATCAAGCAGAATATGATTCGCTGCATCTCATTGGCGAGCAAAAACACGTCGGCACCTGATTCACGCTTGAGTTGTCGCTTTTTGCTCTGCTCGCTCTTCCCAGTCCTGCGGCACCACGAACCCTCGATCAGTCTCTCTCCATA
>JALRCP010000135.1 GCA_023257325.1 Polynucleobacter sp.
CTACCGAGTCCGGCATCTCAGAGTTTTCAGACCCAGCCAAAGCCTATGAAGCTGCTCTAAAAAAGGCGGGTGAGGGTGATAGAATAGCGGTATTCGGATCCTTTTACACCGTTGCGGATGTGTTGGCCTATCGAAATGCAAAAGCTCATTAACCATGACACAACTTTGACCTGACAATTAAGCTGATGCGCCTACCTTTTTTCAATCGTTCAAGCAGTAAAAGCAACGCACCCGTTGAAGATCAATTGACGGAGGACCCAGAGCGTCAACGTGCCAGACACCGTTTGATTGGCGCAGTTTTTTTAGTCACAGTGGCAGTTGCTGGATTGCCCATCATTTTTGATTCCAAGCCAAAAAACTATCACAACGATGTAGCGATTCAGATCATTCAACCGGGCGCAAAAGACGCCAAGCCTGAAGCCAAAGAAGAAACTAAAGTAGAGGCAAAGCAAGAGACGAAGCAAGAAGCTGCGGCCAACTCTAGTAAGCCGACCGACACGGCCAATAAAGATTCAAAAGAAGTCAAAAAGGAAGACCCCAAATCTGATAAAGCGCCACCAGTGGCTAAAACTTTGGACAAGGGGGAAGAAGTTTTATCTATTCTTGAAAATCGTCAAACATCGGCAGCGGCTGTGCCAGCCCCCACAACCGGTGGTAAGTACATTGTTCAGATTGGTGCTTTTTCATCAGAGGACCGTGTTAAAAACTGGCAGAAAAAATTAACTGAGCAAAAAGTAAACAGCTACATTGAAATCAGAACCAATAAAGAGGGCGTCAAACTCCACTTATTGAGATCGGGTCCTTATGCTGATAAAGCCAGTGCTG
Source organism: Polynucleobacter sp. (assembly GCA_023257325.1). GTDB lineage: Bacteria > Pseudomonadota > Gammaproteobacteria > Burkholderiales > Burkholderiaceae > Polynucleobacter. Next base: position 826 of record JALRCP010000135.1, read on the forward strand.
AAGCCGCCGAAAAGAAAATTAAGTATGTCGGCTTAAGTCCAAAAATTGTTGAAACAAAGTCAGAGTAATTTAAGGACTGAGCTGCGATGAACCTTCACTTCACTCTGGTAGACATCGCGTTCTTTGCCATCTTGGTCATTTCAGCCCTATTGGGTATTTGGCGTGGATTGATTCGAGAAGTCTTCGCTTTAATTGCTTGGGTGGCTGCTTCTTGGTTGGCTTACCACTACGCTACTTGGTTGGCGCAAGAGTGGCTGGGGGGCGTACCCGGTGGTGAGATGACTCAATTGGCTTTGGGCTTTGTGATCTTGTTCATTGTGACCATGATCATTTGTGCCTTGATTGGACGTTTTTTGGCCAAGTTGATGCAACAAGCGGGTTTGAGTCCTATGGATCGTTTTTTGGGATTTGCATTCGGTTTATTGAGAGGTTTATTGGTCGTGGTGGTCATCGGTAGTTTGTTGACTTTGACATCGGTCACGCAAACCACCGAATGGCGAAAAGCTTGGTCTTTGCCAGCCATTGAGTTATTGACTGGGATGGCGCGTGCCTGGTTACCGGATGAGTGGGCTGCTCAGGTGTCTGAGCAGTTGAAGAAGTAGTTTTAAAAGATAGAGGTCTTTATGTGTGGAATTGTCGGTGCAGTAGGCAATAGTCCAGTCAATCAGTTGCTCTATGACGCTTTGTTGTTGTTGCAACATCGTGGTCAGGATGCTGCGGGTATCGCCACGATGAACGGTAGTTCATTTAGCATGCATAAAGCCAACGGCATGGTGCGCGATGTTTTTAGAACTCGCAATATGCGCAGTCTTCCGGGTAATGCAGGTATTGGACAAGTACGTTATCCCACGGCAGGGTCTGCTAGCAGTGAAGAAGAAGCTCAACCTTTTTATGTCAATGCCCCCTTTGGCATTATCTTGGCACACAACGGCAATTTGACCAATGCGCAGTCCTTGCGTGATGAGATGTTCTATCGTGACCGTCGTCACATCAACACGAATTCAGATACGGAAGTTTTGTTAAACGTCTTGGCCGATGAGTTGCAACGTGCCACCAACAGCATTGCTTTAGATGCAGCCTCTGCATTTGCGGCTGTGACCAAAGTACAAGAACGCTTAAAAGGTTCATACGCTGTGGTCTCATTGATTGCAGGCTACGGATTATTGGCCTTCCGTGATCCATTTGGTATTCGCCCTTTGTGTATTGGGCGATTAGATACTGCCAACGGTCCCGAGTGGATGATCGCTTCGGAGTCGGTGACTCTGGAAGGTTTGGGCTTTAAGTTTGTCAGAGACGTGGCTCCGGGTGAAGCGATTTTCATCAGTCAAGATGGTCAGTTCCAGAGCAAGCTTTGCAATCCAAATGCCAAGCTCAATCCTTGTATTTTTGAGTATGTTTATTTGGCCAGACCGGATTCTTGTATTGATGGCGTGACAGTTTATGACGTGCGTTTGTTGATGGGGAATTATTTGGCGCAAAAAATTGCCCGCGAGATGGATGTGTCTCAAATCGATGTGGTCATGCCCATTCCAGATTCAAGCCGTCCTGCTGCCATGCAGGTGGCTAAGTTATTAGGGGTGCCATATCGCGAAGGCTTTTTTAAAAATCGTTATGTGGGTCGCACCTTCATCATGCCAGGTCAAGCGATGCGCACATCACAACACAAAGCCAAATTCATACCAGCACCAACGGCTGCACCATTAACTGCCGCAATCGTTGGCAATGCCGAGCGTGCAATGCGCAAAAAACCTTCATAAATTTTCGTCAGCGATGCACCATCAGCCTCAGCCAAGTTGCCGAGGTTTGCGCCCGCACAAAACGCAGGCGCTGCACCAGT